>DATLVI010000007.1 GCA_035577545.1 Verrucomicrobiia bacterium | reverse complement strand
GATGGGTTTAATCTCGGTGCGAACCATCTGGACGGCCTGGCGAATCGTTTCCGTATTCAGGCCGTTCTTTGCCAGGAATTTCTCCGCCTGATAACAGCGTAGCGGAGTCGCCGCTACGGACGCCAGCGCGATGTGGACTTGCTTTTTCGGGGTAATCGCCACCGCCACCGCTACGATCGAGATGTTCATCGCGCCGCGCTTGCCGTTCTTGGCCCAATCGGTCTGGTAGTTCGTCGGGATGATGATCTTCGTGATCATCTCATCGGACGCGAGGGCGGTCTTGCGGTAGCCGAGGAAAAACTTCTCGAGCGGCAGACGCCGTGAGCCACGCACACTGGTCAATTCCACTTCGGCATCGAGTGCGAGCAGGGCGGCGGAACCGTCACCGGCCGGTGAAGCGGTTGCGAGATTGCCAGCAATCGTGCCGAGTTCACGAATTCCCGGGCCGCCGACACTTAGCGAAGCCTGTGCGAGGCAGCGGATCGGCAGCTTTCCGGTTTGCGCGTGTGTGACGTTGCCGGCCAGTTCCAGTGTGCCGTTGTGTTTGTGAATCGCGCGCAATTCGGGGATGTGCGTGAGGTCGATGAAGTTCTCGGGGGCGGCTTTGCCGTGGTTCATTAGGACCACGAGGTCGGTGCCCCCGGCGAGGAAAGCGCCTCGTTCCTTCAGTTCGGCTTTGAGCTCGAGAGCCTTTTGGATGTCCTTCGGCTGGTAGAACACGGCTGCATTATGTCAACGAATTTGTTGACGGGCAAGAGTCAAAAACATTAAAACGAGGGCCGCTAACGAAAGGGATTCAATTATCATGACAGCTTCTGCCGATTTATTGCGCCATACCGTGAAGTCCTATGAGAAGGACATCATCAAGTTTTCCCGCGACCTCATCGCCATCCCTGGATTCAGCGGGACAGAGGGGAATGTCTGCAAGCGCATCGCCCAGGAAATGCGCAAGGTGGGTTTCGACAAGGTGTGGTTCGACAAGATGGGGAACGTCATCGGCCGGATCGGTAAGGGCAAGACGAAGATCATGATCGATTCGCACGTCGATACGGTGCACGTCGGCGACCGCAGCCAGTGGAAGTGGGACCCGTTCAAGGGGAAGTTCGAGAACGGCAAGATCTATGGACGCGGGGCCTGCGACCAGAAGACGTCCGTGGCGTCGATGGTGTACGCGGGGAAAGCGATCCAGGAACTCGGGCTTGGCGGAGACTATACGTTGTGGGTGGTCGGCAGCGTGATGGAAGAGGATTGCGACGGGTTGTGCCTGCTGCACGTCATTGAAAAAGAGAAGATGGTGCCGGACTACGTGGTCATCACGGAGCCGACGCATCTGGGCGTCTATCGCGGTCATCGCGGCCGCATGGAAATCAAGGTCACCGTCAAAGGCCGATCCTGCCATGCCTCCGCGCCCGAACGCGGTGACAATCCCATCACCAAGATGGCCGAGATCATCAAGGATGTCGACAAGTTGAACCGCAAGGGCCTCAAGTACGACAAGTTCCTTGGCGTTGGCACCGTGGCGGTCACGTGCATTGAAGCCAGCACACCGTCGTTCAACGCGGTGGCGGACGAATGCGCCATCTACCTCGACCGGCGCATGACGAAGGGCGAGACGCCGCAGTCGTCCGTAAAAGAAATCCAGGCATTGCCGTCTGTGAAGAAAGCGAAGGGCAGAGTTGAGATCTTGAATTACGATGCCGTCGCCTGGACCGGCCTGAAGGTTGGTCAGCAGAAATATTTCCCGACATGGGTGCTCGATGAGAAACATCCACTCGTCCGTGCCGGCGTGAAGGCCGGGGCCATTGCCCTCGGCAAAAAACCGCGCGTCGATCGCTGGACATTCTCCACCAACGGCGTCGCCACTGCCGGCCGCCACAACATCCCCACGATTGGTTTCGGTCCCCAACACGAAATCTACGCGCACCAGACCAACGAGGTCGTGCCCGTGGATGCGCTCATCAAGGCGACGATCTTCTACGCCGCGATTCCGCAGATCATTGTGGCGGAGACGAAGCGGCGGTAGGGCTGCCCGCCAATATATAGCAGGTGTAGACGCTCGTTCGGAACCCCGTTTTGAGTTGTGGGCTGCCCGCGAATGTGGTATCAACGGCGCAGGCCAGAGGACGGACAGCTCTTCTGTTGTCCGACGCGGTTCAGGGGTTAATCGGTGAGAGAGTGCGGATGAAAGACCG
Source organism: Verrucomicrobiia bacterium (assembly GCA_035577545.1). NCBI lineage: Bacteria > Pseudomonadati > Verrucomicrobiota > Verrucomicrobiia > Verrucomicrobiia bacterium. The sequence goes on along the minus strand of DATLVI010000007.1, from coordinate 49,025 downwards.
AACCGATCTCAAAACGCGAGGCTTCACTTTTACGGAACTGCTGGTGGTTGTTTCCGTTGGCGCGGTTTTGGCGGGGACGATCTTGCCGGCGCTGGACACGGCACAGGATACATTGAAGGCGGCGGTTTGTCTCAGTAACATGCATCAATGGGGGCTGGGCTTCAGCCTGTATGCCGCAGACCAGAGGGACTATTGGCCGGCCGAGGGCAGTAACTTTAGTGTGATTGACGGAGGGCCCAATCTCAATGCTTGGTTCAACGTGGTGCCGCCTTACTTGAAGCAAGCGCCGCTGATTCAATACTATGAAGGGGGCACGCCGCCGGCACCGCTCACAAAAAGCATCTGGATCTGCCCCAGCGCAACCAACAGAACCGTATCGATCACACTCTCAAGCCCGTATTTTACCTACGCATTCAATTCGCGCATGGACCCGAACGGAGCGGCACAATTCCAGCGCGGCCAATGCGTCGCGCCCGCTACCACGATATTATTTGCAGAAGAAGCGGAAGACGGCTTTTGTAATACGACCGGCAGGTTTGCACCGGCGCGGCATTTTGACGGCGGGAACTTTGTCCTCTGTGATGGTCATGCGGAATGGATCGCCTATACCAACTTCTGCAGACAATGCCCGGCCAACCCGTTCACCGACTCCAACTCAACGGCGACCGGCGATTGGAAGACCGGCGTGCCTTACCATTGGTTTCCGTTTAAGGGCGCGTCGACCTGAGTACGTGGCGTGTAAAGGGCGTGTAAAATAGTGGTTTTGGACGTTTTTGGGATTGTTAGCGCGAGGGGAATGAGCTAGGAACCTTGCGGGTGATCGTTCTGGAGTGTGTGAGGATGAAAGAGAGAGCCGACTACAAAACGAGGGGCTTTACTTTCACGGAACTGCTTGTGGTTGTTTCCCTGGGCGCAATTCTGGTTGGGACGATCCTGCCGGCGCTGAACACAGCGCAGGATACGATGAAGGCGGCGGTGTGCCTCGGCAATATGCATCAATGGGGCGTGGCCGTCAGCTTGTATACCGCGGACCAAAAAGATTACTATCCCTACGATGGCAACGTCTCCGCTAGCGTCTGCGATACGCCCAACGCGAACGCATGGTACAATGTTCTTCCTCCGTACATCAAACAGCCGAAACTTTGCGACCTGTACGGAGCCAATACACCGCCGACTCCGCGCATGAAAGGCATTTGGACTTGCCCCAGCGCGACCAACACGACCGTGTCCCCGACACTGGCGAACCCAGACTTCATGTACGCGATCAGTACGTGTCTGCATGGTACACTTGGAGCCCACGCTACATTCAGACGAAGCCGAATGGTAAGTCCCGCCACCACGATTATCTTGGTGGAGGAACCGGAAGACGTCTTCCCCTCGACAAATGGCAAATTCATCGCTGAGGATCCTTTTGGCAATTACACGCCCAGCACCGCGAGACACTCGGGGGGATTGAATTTTGTCATGGGTGACGGTCATGCACAGTGGATCAGAATTGAGGACTATTGCAGGAACTGTCCGTCCGACGCGGGTGCATTTAACGACTCGAGCGTCGGTCCCAACGGCGACTGGCATGCCGGCAGGCCGTATCACTGGTGGTTCGCCCCGGGTATTTCGACTTCACCACAATAGGAACCATGGACGATGCTGCATGAACTCAACCTTGAAGAATAAGCGTATCTATCAGCGATTAGTCGCTGTGTGCGCCATGGTTTTCTTGGCTGGCGCATTCGGACCGATCACGGGCTGGGCTCTGACCAATTCGTGGAACACTTCAGCCAGCGACAAGTGGGAAGCTGCCGGGGACTGGTCGCTTGGCTTGGCGCCGACGAATACGCAGTCAATCTACGTTACGAACTCCATCTCCAAGATTGTGACGATCGACTCGACAACGGTCGGCACATTCCCGAACACGATGACCGTCAATGACCTGAGCCTTTGGAGCTCCGGCAGCACGACCAATACGGTGCTAATCTCGAACATCGGAACCAACGTGTCGTTGACGATGCTCACTTCCTTGTCGATCAGCAATGGGGGAGTGTTGGTGATCTCGAATTCGGCGGTGCTTGTGACCGGGCCGACCAATACGGTTGATAACCTGGGAGGCAGTATTGTCCTCGCGAATGGTAGTCTGGCGGTTTCTAACGTGGCTGCCGTTGGGCCGGAGCCCGGTTCGCCGGGTTTGCTGACCATCAACGGGACCGGCAGTTTTTCGGGATACCTCGCAGTTGGGCTTGATACCAATGCCGTTGGGAATGTTTTTTTATCAGGAGGGCAGTTGGCGTTGACCAACGGCCCGACGGCGGTTGGATTGTACGGCACCGGTCAGTTGACCGTTGTCAACGGTTCGGTCCTGACTTCCGACCAACCGGTGCTGGTGGGTCTCGGCGCCGCTTCGCAAGGCGCTGTCGTGATGGACACCAGTTCGTGGATCGCGGCCGGACATATGGTGGTCGGGGAATATGACGGCGCGACGGGCGTGGTGCAGATCACGTCGGGACAACTTACGGTGACCAATGCTTTCCTGATGCTCATCGGTGGGGGTGGGAACGGGCAACAGTTCTGGTCCAATGCGACGGTGTCCGTCGGTCCCCTCGAAATCGGAGCGAACGGGGGTACACTGCCCTTCGCGACTAACATCGCGCCGCATGCCGGGTCACAGGGCACTCTGACGATGATGGGAAGCACCGTTGAGGTCCAGGGGCCGCTGTTCCTTGGGACGGGCATTGGAGCAACCGGTACCGTGTGGATGACCGGCGGGCAACTGGTCGCCACAAACTCGCCGATTTTCGTTGCGCCTTGGGGTGACGGCAACATCACCATCTCTAATGGTACGTGGATCGGGAACTCGATGCAGTTGGGAATGTATTTCTGCGTCATTACGAACGCGCCGGCTACAAACCAAGTGGCATTCCCTGCGCGGGGCACGCTTAATCTTGACGGAGGATCGGCGACGCTGTTTTCGAATATGGTCATTGGCAACTGTCCAACCGGCGGGGTCGGTGTGGTGAATGTCGCGGGCGGTAGTTTGTATGTGACCAACGCGGCGCACAATGCCTACATTGACGTGCGCAACGGTCAATTGATTTTGAGTGCGGGCCTGCTGAAGACGGATGTGCTGATCCTGACGAATACCTGCGGACAGTTCATCCACACCGGAGGCGCGCTCATCGTGAGCAAGGTGATCTTCAACACGAATGCATTCCAAATCACAGCGATCACCCCGCAGGGCAATGACCTGTTCATTACCTGGCTGATGGCCCCCGGGCTGACCAATGCTTTGCAGGTCTCGGCCGGTGGGGTCGGTGGCATTTATACGACGAATGGTTTCACGGACATCTTCGTCGTGACGAATTCTGCCGGCCCGGGCGTCACGACCAACTACCTCGATGTCGGCGGCGCGACGAATTCACCCGCGCGGTATTACCGTGTAAGATTGGTCCCATAGGTAATGTTGCCGCGAAACAACATCGCGGGTTTGCCAGCGAAGCTGGCGTCTCGTCTGACTCGGCTCCAGGCTGCTAGTGCAGCCTTCGGCTATCGCGTACGGCTGATACCGTAAGGCAAAACCCCCGGTCGCTTGTTCAGAGAAAATGTCACAAATAATTTTTTGCATTCGTTGGGAGGGGTGCTAGCGTTTGTAGGATGTCATGGGGGCGGTAGGAATCGTACCGCAATGGCGAACGCAGTTAACTCAACCAAAAGGAGTCAGTAGTCATGTTCGTAGCGATTCATCACAACATCACGGATCCCAAGACGTGGGAGGAGACCACGAGCCAGATCGGCCCGATGGTCGAGCAGGGGAGATTGCCGAAAGGTCTGAAGGCGGTTTTCTATCTACCCAGCGCGGACGGCCGGCGGGCCGATTGCGTGTGGGAAGCGGATTCGCTGGACAATCTGAAGCGGTTCCTTGAACCACTGACGTCGAAGGCGGCGCGGAACGAGTACTTCCAGATCAACACGGAACACGCGTTTGGTCTGCCCGCACACGAGACGCAGCACGCGTCGGCTCGCCACTAACGCAGTCGAGGGTAATCCAACAGACAGAGGTCTTCGGCGTTCCCGAAGGCCTGACAAGCGGAGAGGCCAGGTTGGCCTCTCCCTTTTTTGGCGGTGGATGTGGGCGAGAAGACTATAGATAGCACTATCCATAACGACGAAACGGGAAAGAGGGAAGTCGGCGGGAGTGGCGCGGGCGGTTTATGAAGTGTGTCCAGAATACGGAGTTGACCCAAACGACACCATCAATCTTTCACGGTAAGAGTCTATGGTGATGGATTCACCAACTTGGGCGGTGGGGCATTCGTCCGGGGGATATCAACGATCTGCATACAGTTCAGATAACCACCAACACTCGGGTCGCGGTTCGTCCCCTGGAACTTGATGTAGATGATGCCGTTGCTCTGCGGGGCCAGTCCGCTAATGGTGGCTACTTTGTTCGAATTGTGGGCCGCAGGGTTGCCGGGACTCTGTACATAGAGGCTAATGGAAGTGACCACCCTCGAGTAACTCGCGTCACTGCAAACGAAGTAGGTTGTGTAATCGCTAGGGCTGTACTTATGCGATCCGAAGAAGGTCAGCGAGTAAACCTTCGTCGGATCCAGCCCTTGAATTTGGAACTTTGAATTCACGTAATAGTGGTACACGGCTTCCTTGACGCCCAGGTTGCCGAGCGCGTCCGCGTCAATGACGCAGGCGCTGGGATCCTGAGTCGCTCCGGAAGGGCCGTTGTAATAGTCGGTTCCGGCTGCGGACTGAAAACTCAGGCCCATGGTCGTCACCTCGCCGGCGGCGTTCTTCAGGGGGCCATTAACCGCGTCCGCCCCAACGCTGTTCCAAAAATTACCCCGCAGATCGGGACTCGGCATGTTGATACCGCGGTAACTCTGGCTGTTCCCAAAAGCAATCAAGACTGGACTGCTCGGCGGCGGCGCTTCTGAAACATTCACCTTGGCATAAAGGGCGGCTATCGGAATGACAACGCAACCGAAGATGACCACCAGTCTGATGATACGATTCATTTACACACCTTGATGAATTTTGGTTGTTGTGCGGTTGACCGATATTTCGCCCCGCGACCGCGGCGTGACAGTCAGTCTCATTGACCCGCATTTTATCGTTTCTTACGGTGTTATCAAGCCATCTGCGGGGTTTGGTCGGTCGAGCTGGAGGCCGGATTGTTTTATGATGAGATCTGGGCCCAGTTTCCGAGCGTCAATACCAAGGACTGGCCCCTTTACCGCTTTACGGGATTCTGTTCGGCAAACCAAATCAGTGCGGTGGCTTCCGTTTTTTGAATCCACGCGGCCTTCTCATCCGTGTAGGCATATGAATCATTCGGGTGAAGGTCTCGCGCCCGGCGTTTTTCGGTTTCGTAAGCGCGGGCCACTTCGGGATGCGCGCGCAAATAGTTTCTAAAGGCGATGTGACGCTCGACGTGGGGCGAATCTGCCTGGAAAAAGTGAAGCTGAACAATGCGGGTACCGGTTTCATCGTCACGTTTACAATAGCGCCGTCCCGGTATGCCCAACTCGCCGAGCCAATCGTAGCCGAGCGCCTCAATGCACCCACGTTCCCGATCGAGGTCGGCCAGATCGGTGACCAGCGGCATCAGATCGAAGATGGGCTTGGCCGCCAGCCCTGGCACCGCGGTCGAGCCGATATGATGGACGGTCATAAGGACCGGGCCGAGGACGCGCAACTGTTCCGCGTAGCCGGCTGCCATCTGCGGCCAATCGGGATTATAGGCAGCCATGATGACTGGAATCGGCATGGAACCATTCTAGGAATGAGCCAGCGGAAATTCAATCTGAGATACTGCCGACTGTATTCGTGTAAATTGTAAAGCGTTGACCCATATGATTAGGGCTTTTGCTGCTGCCGTCAGGCTTTTCAACTCAACTGCTTTAACAAAGCATTCGATCTCATTGAGTTCGCGCGTGTTGTCTTAAGGAAGATTGTCGAAAAAGAGATAGACGGCGGCAATCCGCCCGTCCCGGGCAATGATGAAATCAGTCCCAGCATACGCTGGTGCCTCCCCGGGGCGGCCCGATACCCATCGGACGCGTCCCCCATTGCCCAATTCCTCCGGCTCGGAGATTGGCTGATATCGAAACTCAGGGTGAGTCGCCTTGATCGCGCCCGCGACGCGATCGATCTCGTCGCGTCCACGATGGGCGCCGCTTTTGGGGTCGTAGAAAACGCCATCCTCGGCCCAAAGCTCGTCGATTGCAGCGCGACGACGCACGGGGTCATTTTCGCCAAATACGTCGCTCAGATTGCGAAGCAGTAACGTCGATATGCTGTTGGGCATCGTGTTCTCCGTTTCAGATCGTAGGCCGCGAGCCACCCGACCTTGGCTAATTTTATGACTTCTCAACATTGATTCGTGAAAAGGCACTGGTAATCGAACTTCAATCTTGCGTCAATGACTGTCTTGTCGCTCAAAGTCCTGTGTAGTCGCCTAACCGTCCATGTGAAGTAAAGCTTCATTTCTCCGGTGGCGGCGTTATTCAGGACTTGTCGATCTCGGCGGAGGACGATTTTTTGAGTTCGGCAAGGGGAGCCACATTCCGCATGATTTTGCATTTTCTTTCATCAGCCACTTGATGCCGGGAAAACAACATAGTCGTCGCTTTCCCGAGGCCAGCATATCGCAGGCTTTCTCGATCCGGCGCCGGCGCGTTTCCGGTTGTTTGGCTGTGCTGATCGAGAAAATCCAGTCCCGGCGCGCGAGGGGTGTGATATCCGCCCACGACGCCTGCGCCGGCGGGGCCGCGGCAAGGGCTTGGCGCAGATCCACTGGCACCCTGACCTCCGGTTCTTCTCCGACCCGCGTAATCTCCACCATTAGCGTGTCTTCAGCGTCGGCGCCGGCAGCATCGTGCATGGCTTTGTTGACCCTGAGCTGGTGACTTCCTTTGCCGTCTGGTTCGAGGGCGGCTCGAAAGGGGATGGCATTGATCGTTCCCTCAACGATGGTCATACCTCGTGAGGGAAGCTTCGCGCTCGCGTTCCTGGGCAGAGTGAGAAGAGCCGACGATCCAATCTTTCCGGTTGCCTTGGGCCGAAACAACGTGGCACGGAAGCGAATCGTTGGCCTGGTTTCTTGCCGCTTGGCCAGTTTCATGGATTGGTATAGTACCAAATAAAACAATTATTCAACAAGCTGGGTCCGGATTAGGCAGCGGTTGGCGACCGCGAATGGATCCGCCTTCGCTGGAGCTACGGCGCGACGAGGGCGCTAATCTGCGCGAATTTGGAATTCACCACAAAGCCATCCGCCTCCGCTCTTCGAGCTACGGCGGACAAGCAAGAGGGCGCGAAGATTATGGATAGCACTATCCATAACTGCGGGGTGGGAAGGAGGGAAGGCGTTGGCGGGACTGGCTCCGGCGGTTTGGGAATTGTGTACGGAGTAGTGAGTTGACCCCAATTAAAAGATTCTCCTGGCCGACGCTGCCGAACGCTATGGCCGGCTTCTGGGTGTGCCGGTGGAATCAGTCGCTGGCGGGAAAGGAGATCAGCACTTGAGAAGCGGCTGATCCCGGTTATTTGAGCGAAGCCATGTCGATGACGAAGCGATATTTCACGTCCTGTTTGAGCAGGCGCTCGTAGGCTTCGTTGATTTTCTGGATGGGAATCATCTCGATGTCCGACGCGAGCTTGTGCTCGGCGCAGAAATTGAGCATTTCCTGTGTTTCCGGGATACCGCCGATGGCTGACCCGGCAAAATTGCGGCGGGGCAAGATCAGGTTGAAGGCGCTGACCGGCAACGGGTGCTCCGGTGCGCCGACAAGGACGAGGGTACCGTCCAATTTCAAGAGGGCGAGGTAGGCATCGATATCGTGCTGGGCGGAAACAGCATCGAGGATGAAATTGAAGCTGGTGCCGTGCTTCTTCATCTCGTCGGCGTTTTTGGAGATAACGACTTCGTGAGCGCCGAGACGCAGGCCGTCGGCAACTTTTCCGGGCGAGGTGGTAAACAACACGACGTGGGCGCCCATGGCCCGCGCGAGTTTTACGCCCATGTGACCGAGCCCGCCGAGACCGACGATGCCGACTTTTTGGTTGGGGCCAACTTTCCAGTGGCGCAGGGGTGAATACGTGGTGATGCCGGCGCAGAGCAGCGGCGCGGCGGCGGCCGGGTCGAGCCCCGGCGGAATGCGCAGGACGAAAGATTCATCGACCACAACACTGGTGGAGTAACCGCCGAACGTCTGGCCCCCGAGAACCTTGTCATTGCCGTTGTAGGTCCAGATGGTTCCTCCCGTGAGGCAGTATTGTTCATTGCCCGCGCGGCAATTCGCGCAGGTACGACAGGAATCGACCATGCAGCCCACGCCGGTGAGGTCGCCTTTCTTGAATTTGGTGACACGGTCGCCGACGCGGGTGACGCGACCAATAATTTCGTGACCGGGGACACACGGATAGGTGGTGTTGTGCCACTCGTTGCGGGCCTGATGCAGGTCGGAATGACAAACGCCGCAGAAGAGGATTTCCATTTCAACATCGGTGGAGCCGGGTTCGCGACGGGCAATGGCGAACGGGGCGAGGGCGGAAGCAGCCGCTTGCGCCGCGTAAGATTTAGTGTTGTGCGTGCTCATGGCCGAACTATAGCACCGGATTTTTCGGTATCAACCGGGTGTGGAAGCAAAACGATGAAATCCGTCAAGAATACAGGTCTGACCCCGATTACTCTAAATGTCGTTTTCGGCCCATCGCACTTGAAGCGCTGCAAAAGACTGGCCGCACCTGGGAAATTGTGTACGTCGGCGGAAGCCTAAATTCTGCGCAGACCGCAGTGGAAGCTGATCTTGGGTTATGGTAAATTGTCCATGTGAAAAATGCAATTCAAACGAAATAACCGTATGCCAAATCTCGCAGAAACCTTTCATTCTCTCCATAAACAACACGACATCTTAATCTTGCCGAATGCCTGGGACGCGAGCAGCGCGAAAGTCATTGAAAATGCGGGTGCAAAGGCAATCGCCACTTCAAGTGCAGGCGTTGCCTGGGCACTCGGCTATCCCGATGGTGACGTGCTGCCAGCCCGGATGCTTGCGGAACTTACCGCTCGAATCACGGATGCCATTCGCATTCCACTTTCAGTGGATTTCGAGGGCGGTTATACAAAAAATCCCGCAGAAATCGCCGAGAATCTCAAGCCCATCATCAACGCAGGAGCCGTGGGCATCAACATCGAAGACGGCGAAAGCACGCCGGAACTCTTAGCCAAAAAAATCGAAAAAGCTCGAAAAGCCGCTGAGAGCACCGGCGTAAGCGTATTCATCAATGCGCGCACCGACGTTTATCTGGCAGAGATAGGCAGCCCCGAAAGTCGCGTCGGAGAGACCGTCAGTCGTGCCGCGCGTTACCGTGAGGCCGGAGCCGATGGAATTTTTGTTCCAGGTCTCTATGAGCCTGCGGACATCAAGGCCATCGTTTCGGAAGTCAAAATGCCAATCAACGTCATGGCGTATCCTGGCCTCCCACCGGCAAAGGAATTGAAGAAGCTCGGCGTGCAGCGATTGAGCTCTGGCACCGCCATCCCTCAAATGATCTGGAGTCGTGTTGCGGAATTGGCAAAGGGCTTTCTCTCGACCGGCGATTCAAAGCCGCTGTTCAATGACTCAATGGCCTACGGGAAATTGCAAGAATTGTTCACTCGATAATCGTCCGCATGAGATAATGCCCACTTGATGATTGATTCCGTAACTGAGCGAACGCGGAGGAGCAAAAACGCCGCAGCTTTAGGCCGCGGCGTCGTACGGCTGGGCGGTTCAGATGTTCCCCCTTAGTTTGCTCTGGTGCCGGCTGGCTGGCCTCTCGTCAAGCCGGAAGTGAGAATTATTAATCGAGTATTGATATTTCCCCTAGACATCGTATTCCGATAATGATATAAGGTGGGCATGTTGTCTAACCGGAAGAAGCGGTTGAATGGGAGCAATCGCTTTTTCTCTGCGCCAAACCCGCCGCGTGAGGGCACGCGGCCTACAACAACTGAACCCCTAACTGAAGGATCGATCGAGTCATGAACGAGAAAGATGTCACTCCCACAGCAGAAGTAACGAACCAGAACCCGGAAACCGTTTTAGAAGTGCAAGGCGAGGACGCGGTTGCTTCCGAAAGCCAAATCAGTGCGAATCGGCGGAATGCGCTTAAGTCGACGGGGCCGCGGACGGTGAAGGGGAAGGCGGCTTCGCGGATGAATGCGATGCGGCATGGGATTTTGTCGTCGGCGCTGGTGGTGCGGGGGCTGAGGATTCGGGAGCACGAGGAGGAGTTCAAGGCGTTGCGGGAGCAGTGTTGGGAATGTCTCGCGCCGGTGGGGCGGATGGAAGAAATGCTGGTGGACAAGATCGTCACGGCACAGTGGCGGATGCGGCGGGCGTTGATGGCGGAGACGGGGGAGATTGTGAAGAGCGTGGACGGCGGGCGGCAGCATCGGGCGGATCGGGACCCGCTTTCGCAGTGGATATTTATGGATCCGACGCGTGACGCGTCGGTGGCGATGACGAAATCGAGCGCGGGGTTGGAGTACCGGACGCATATCCTGGAGACGGTGCGGGAGAACGTGAGGAAGGACGGGGAATTGACGGAGAAGACGCTCGAATGGGTGCGGCGGCGGTTTATGGATGTGCCGAATAATATGACGCGAGCACTGGAGGGGTTTCGGAAGACGTACGTGGCTAATCCGGAAGGTCTAACTCCCGAAGATTTGAAGTTGAGGCACCAGACGGCGGTGGACCGGTATGTGGAGGCGACGCTCGGTTGGCAGGCGAAGTTGAATACGGAACATCGGGACCGTGAGGACAAACAGGAGACGGCGGGACAGGCGGCGGATGTGTTGCCGTCGAGCGAGGTGCTGGAGAAGATTATGCGATATGAGGGGTCGCTGGATCGGCAGTTGTATCGGGCGATGAACCAGCTTGAGAGGTTGCAGCGCCGGAGGGAAGGTGAAGATGTGAAGCCGCCGCTAATGATGGATGTGATGAAGTGATCCTATTGCGCGGAGATACGACCACCCCTCACCCTAACCCTCTCCCCCAAGGGGAGAGGCAGGGAAATCCAGTGGAAATCGTGTCTGCATATCGTACGGGAAGGAAAGGTGCCCTATATATGATTCTACCAAACGAACCCAATTTTTTCCGGAGGAAAAATGGCATTTATCCATCAGGGGGACAAGGTGTTATGCGATAAAAAAGTGGCTAAAATAATTGGGTTCGTTTTCCAAAACGAACCCAATTTCAAACGGTTTAATAGGGCACGAACGACGACGACCGGGCCGGTCGCCCTACAATAAATATGTGAAGAGCAGCCACGACAACGCCGAAAAAGGATTCGGGGCAGGCTGTGGCCCTCCACGGTGGGAAACGACCAAAGGTGAGACGGAATTGCGGCGTGCTATTGAGTTGGATGGGCCTTATAATGGACGGCTATGCCATTTCGCGCACTTGGTCTTGATACTAATGTCCTGAAAGCTGTTGCGGCTGCCGGGTACACGGAACCCACTCCCATCCAGACGGCGGCGATCCCGTTGATCTTGGCGGGGCATGATGTGATCGGCATCGCGCAGACGGGGACGGGGAAGACGGCGGCGTTTGTGCTGCCGATTTTGGCGAAGTTGGCGGCGCTGATCGGGGCGGGGCAGAAGCGGGGGATTCGCGTGTTGGTGGTGGCGCCGACGCGGGAGTTGGTGGTGCAGATCGAGGAAAATGTGCGGGCGTACGGGCGGTATATGTCGGTGCGGATGGCGACGGTGTACGGGGGCGTGGGTGAACATCCGCAGATCCAGGCGTTGCGGTCGGGGGTGGACATCGTGGTGGCGACGCCGGGGCGGTTGCTGGATTTGATGGGGCGGAAGAACGGGGATTTTTCCGGGATACAATTCTTGGTGCTCGATGAAGCGGACCGGATGCTCGACATGGGATTTTTGCCGGACATCCGGCGGATCGTGAAGGCGCTGCCGACGAAGCGGCAGACGTTGCTGTTTTCGGCGTCATTGTCGCGCGACATCGAGCAGGTGACGCGGGAATTTCAGCATGCGCCGAAGGTCGTCCAGATCGGCAAGCGCGCGAATCCCGCGGAGACGGTGACGCAGTTTGTTTATGAAGTGCCGAAACATTTGAAGGCGTCGCTGCTGCTGCATCTGCTCAAGGACCCGCAGATGAACATGGTGCTGATTTTTGTCCGCATGAAACACGCAGCCGATCATCTCGCGGACCATCTGGACCATAAGGGGATTAAGACGGCGACGATCCATTCGAATCGGTCGCAGAGCCAGCGGTTGCGGGCGTTGAAGGATTTCAAGTCCGGCGCGGTGCGGGTGCTGGTGGCGACAGATATCGCGGCGCGGGGGATCGATGTGGATGGGATTTCGCATGTGGTGAATTACGATTTCCCGATGCACTCGGAGGATTACGTCCATCGGATTGGTCGGACCGGTCGGGCGCACGCGGTTGGCGATGCGATCAGTTTTATCACGGCGGCGGACTACGGCGCGTTGCGGGCGCTGGAGCGGTTTATTGGAAGAGGTATCGTGCGGAAACGGGCGGAGGGTTTTGACTATCAGGGTGCGGTGGCGCAGCCCGGTGACCAAGATGCGCGACCATATCGGTCCAAGCAGTTGAGCCCGGCGGGTCACGGCCAAGGACACAAACAGGGGCACTCAGGACAAGGCGGTGGTTCGGGGCAAAAACGGCACGGAGGACAGGGCGGCGGTCATCGTGGTTCGCGATCCCGGTCGCGTTGGGGTCGGTAATGCAAACGCTGAGCGAACGCCGATTGCTTCGTTGGACCGCCCCATTTGACGGCCCAACCGTCTGCTCAATAACCGAGACTGAGCGTGTAGCGCAGGATGTTGTGGCACGGGACCGTGTCGATGGTGGTCTTGCTTTGCCAGCCCTGACAGCACATTTCGGCTGTGACCGTTGTGCGGTGCTCTTTGACGGCCTTGGCGAGTTGTTCGGACAGGTCGAAATCGCCGCGAATGCAGCCGGCATTGGGGCAATCCACGCGGAAGACGGATTTGGCGCGGTCGAGATTGGGGGAGTACTTGATCTGGCTGTTCTTGGTGACACCTTTGGAATTGAAATAGCCGAGGTTCACGATCAAGGATTTCAACTGAGGAAATTTGTCCGTGAGGGTGGGCGAACTGCCGACCCGCTGGCTTTCCTGCGCGCGGTAGTCGAACCGTGGTCCTTCTTTTGGTCGATACATCGTGATGAGCCTTTCTTTGAGTTTAAGTGCGCAACCACTCTAGCACAAAAATCGTGTGCTGTCGGTGACAATCGTCAAGTCTTAACGGCGCTATTCGTTGCAACTTGACATGGGCAATGAATAACTTTAGAGAAGCACCGTCGAAGAAAACGGGATATTTCCGAATATGAAGAAGGCATCTCTCGCGCTCATCACTGTCGCCATCGGGATACTGGTTGCTCTTCCAGCACAGGCGGGCGTTCACGTGACCGTCGCGCCGGAACCGGTGGAGAAACCAGTTGCGTTACGGACGGCCGACGGTAAATACGTCACAACTGTTACGGGCGGTTTTCTCACCCTGGGCGGGGAAAAGATCGGTTCCAAGCAAGTGTTTACCATCATTGATCTCAACGGAACCGATCCGGCGGATGGAGACGCGGTCAAGATTCGCTATACTCCCGGAGGGCTTTCAGGGGATAAAACGAAGAGCAACTATTGGCGGGAAACCGATGAGGGGATCAAGCGCGTTTCTGAAGGCAGCGTGTTCAAGCTCAAGCTGGTGGAAACGAAGTACGCCTTTCAAACACCGAGTGGAAAATTCGTCACCGGCGTTACGCCGGAAGGTGTATTCGGCCTAACAGATAAACAAGCGAATGCGCTGCTCGTAGAGTTGGTAGATCTTTCCACGGGTATTCCGAAGACCCCGAAGCAACCCAAGGCTCAAGCGCCAGCACCCGAGAAGCCCGTTACGGAATGATTGTCTTCTCTTTACGGGCTACTGCACCGTTGGGAGATATTTTTTGAGGAAAGCCTCGTCACCCTGGACAGTAAAGAGGTAAGCCTTCCCGCCCTGACTCCACGCAGCCGTGGGTTCGCTTTCGACTTCCTTGATCTGCGGCGCTTCGGTCTTGGGGGCGTCGGGTAACGCAGACTTGTCGATGACAAAAAGCCAGAGGCCGTGACGGCCTTCTTTCATGCAAGCGAGGGCGACTTTGTGGCCCTTCCATTCCACGGCGCTGCCGCCGATGACAGTGACAGACCGGAGACGGTCGGGAACGATGAAGTCCGTCGGCCAGTTCCTTCTGGCGAGAACCTGCCGCAGTTCGCCGAAACTCGTGGCCTTGACGAAGGTGCTGCTGTAACTGGAGGAAACATATCGCACCATATCGGTGCGATAGGCGCTCAGCCCGGTACTGGCTGTTCGCTGGATGATCCACGCGGACAGCACGGTCAACACGACGACGGCAGCGGCTGCCACAACGAGCATGGGTTTTCGCCAGCCAAAATCCGGACGGGCGATTTTCTGTTCAGCGAGAATGCGTTGCTTGAGGCCAAGAGGTATGGGCGTTTCACGAAGCCGGCGGCGAATTGCATTGTCAGCCTGCTGTAGCTGCTCGAACCAAGCGGCCAACTCGGGGTCCTGCTCCATTTGACGCAGGGCCGCCGCAATCGCGGGATCGTTTGCATCATCGACGCCCGGTCGATACCCGAGCAAGATCTCTCTGGCCTCCTGGCTATTCACGTGACTCCTTCACTCTTGCGGCCTCGGATGACTGGCCGTCGGTAAGAGCTTTATAGAGTTGGGACTTGCCACGGGCAATACGCGATTGGACGGTACCGATGGGTACGTCAAGGATCTCGGCAATTTCCTTGTACGAATAGTCCTCAAGGTAGAACAGGGTGAGCGGCGCGCGGTAAAGTTCGTTGACCTGCGCGAGTGAGCTGACCATGGCGGCCGCGTCCAATTGGTCAACCATCGTGGGCGGGACGGACGGCAATTCGCTTGCGACCTCGTCAAGTTCATAATGCGGGAAGCGCACGTGTTTGCGGCGCGCCTGGAGAAACTCGCGGTGCAAAGTGGTGAAGAGCCACGTTTTCGCTTTCGATGGATCACGCAATTGATGCCCTTTGCGCGCCCAGATGAGAAAAGTTTGCTGGGTAAGGTCACAAGCTTCTGCCTCATCGCGCGCGAGATTATATGCAAATTGATACAGTCCTCTATAATGGTTCTCCACCAACGATTCAAAATCCATCGCTGGTGGGTCATTAATTTGTTTGTCCGTAGCCATAAGAGGCACAGCACTGGTTATTGTTCCCCGTTGGGGGTAAACCCCTTGATTCTCACGAAAGCCAGGCTCATCTGCAACAGGAAAAACAAGCGGGAACAAAACTGGCAGTTGTGCATCGCATTTGTCGTAGGAAAGCGGGTCGGTTTAGGGTTGCGGTGCCGTAAACCGGGTACTGTGGCAGTTCGTTCAGGAAGTGGCCGCGTTGTGGTCGATCCCCCGCTATGCAGCCGTCTTCCGGAGTAGTTGTAGTGCCCAAACTCGCGTGTTGCTCAGTACCTGGCTGGGATAGCCGCAACCCTGGGTTTCGGCGGGGGCTTCTATAGCCCCCGCCGAAAAGGGATGCGCAGAATCGTCCGCCAAGGCCTCACAGAATTGGACTTCCCTCGCAGTTCTGTCATCCAAAGCACCCTTTTCCGGATGAGGCACAACCGATGCTCTAACCACCGGATAATGACGATGCACGAATTGCAGATTAAAATGCACCAGGTTTCCGGTGTCGAGGTCGTGGAGATGAGAGGGGCGATCGATGCGCTGGCTTTCGCGGATCTGTCCGCCACATTGGGACGCATGATCGCGGAAGTCACTCCCTGCATTGTCCTGGAATGCTCACGAGTCACCTACATCGGCAGCGCACAGTTGAAAGAGCTCCTCGATTTCGCCCATATGGCGCAAGCACGCGGCGGTGATGTAAAGTGCGTCGGGATCGCGCCGACGATTCAGCACGTGGCCAACCTGATTGCGATGGGTGACTTGATGGAGTTTTTCGATGACCTGCCGCAGGCACTGCTCTCGTTCCGTGGTTTGCCGGCGACCGCGTTACGCTAAGGGCACAGCGCTGGTGCTCCATCGCTACGGCACGTACGTTAGAAGCTCGAAACACTCTCGGCCGCTTTCGGTCAACGCCCAACCGTCCCCGTGCGAATTGCGCTTCACGAGTTCGTGGCAAGTAGCCCGCGCCAGTTCCGGCTCATTGACCCGCTGCACGAGGGGCGGGCCGCGTTGGAGCAGTCGCCGTTGCGTGTCACCGATTTCCTGCGCCGTGCGCGGCCACACCATCACGGGCATTCCCCAAGCCGTCATACCAATTTCATAGGCGACGGGGATGCCAGATGCGGGTTGGATCTGCTCGGTATGAAGCGTGAGCCACGGTAATAGGCGGGCGCCGACGAGTGCCGTAAAGGCGATCGGTTGCTTCGAAATGTACTCCGCAAAATCCACCTTACGGTTGGCTGCGTAGGCCCGGAGTAAGGCGGCGGGATCGAGGCCGATGAGATTCTTGCCGTTGAAGTTGCCGAAGGGCGGTGCTTGCGGGTCGCGTTTCGGGTACCAAATGCGGAAATTGGGGTTCAACAGGAAATTGATCTCGAAATGGAGATGGGCACGTTCGCGGGAGATGCCTTCGCGAGTGTTCGTGGAATGCCCCATTGTGCCGATGATTTGGCCTTTCTTTACGGGTTGGTCAACGACGAGACCACCGGCCACTTCACTGAGGTGCGCGTACAACGTGCAGACCGACACATTGTCCCAGTTGTGGCGGAGCACGATATACCGTCCATAATTCGAGAGACCGGGCTTTGTATTGATAAACGCGACCTCGCCGTCGGCCACGGCGTGAACGGGATCTGTCGGTTCCCCGCGCCGGTTGCGTTGGAGGCACTTGATGTCGATTCCCTCGTGGAAGCGGTGACCTTTGCTGCGGACGCAACCGAACATGCCGGACTCAGCCGTGCCTTCGACGGTGGGTTGGAAATAGTCCGCGTCACCGCCGGGCCGTAGCAGCGCGTCGTTGGCAGTGGGCAGGCAGATGTCGAACGCGCGCGCAGTGACAGCGAGGACGAAGCTGGAGATAATGAGAGGAAAAAGTCGCAGTCGACTCATCGACGATTCTTCTCACCCAACTTATTAAGCGCTTCCACGGCCTTCCTGGCTTCTTCGTCGGTGAAATCGCCTTCCACGAGGAACTGGCCATTGAGGATGCGTTGATCCACAAACCAAGAGCCAACAGGACGTTTGTTGAGGTAGATCACCAGGTATTGGCCGCGGTCGCGCGTGGTCATTTCATCAAGTACGATCGTGCCGTGGGGATCGAACCGCAGAAAAATCGCCTTGCCCCCGGCTGTATCGTACAACTCGGCGGATTGCACGTCCTGTTCGGTGAGTGTGGGGAAGGGGCTGACCGCGAGTTTCACGCCCGTGCGCGGGATTTCGACAGTCTGGAAGGTCTCGGCCGGCAGCGAGGAACTGGACTCCTCGTGGATGCCCAGGTTTACGTCTTCGGTTTTCTTGCCGAAAGTGGCGCAGCCGACGAAGCAGACCGCCGCGAGCGCAAAGCATCCCACATTTTTAAGGGTTTGCATGGCCAGACATTCTATGGTAGCGTGAACGGCGCTACAACAAAATCATGACAGTCGATCCACGATTCCTCAAGGAGGAGGGGGCCGAGGTTTTTACGGGGAACGAGCTGCTGATCAAGGGCGCACTCGAAGCCGAAGGCGGCACCCATCTCTTGACCGGTTACCCCGGTTCACCCATTGCGGGCTTTTTCGATGCGATGGAGTTGGTCGCGCCGCTTTACAAGCAGAAGGGCATCCGTGCGACCATCGCCAACAATGAGGCGCTGGGCGCAGCGATGCTCAACGGTTCACAGATGGGTCCATTGCGTGGCCTGTGTGCCATGAAATCGGTCGGGTTCCATGTCGCCGCCGACGCGTTGGCGCTCGGCAATCTTGCGGGCGCTCATCCGCAAGGGGGTGCGCTGGTGATCATCGGCGATGACCCATGGAGCGATTCAACGCAAGTCCCGGCCGACTCACGGTATCTCTGCAAGCACATCTTCATGCCGGTAATGGAACCCAGCAGTAATCAGGAGTTGAAGGACTGGATCGATCTCGGTTTCAAGCTCTCTCGCGAGGCCAATCTTTTTATCGGCTACATTGTCACCACCAACCAGGCGGATGGCGGCGGTAGTGTTCAGGTGCGGCCGAATTGTTTCCCTGACATCAGTAGCGTCAATAAGTATTCGCTCGACACGGCGCGAATCGATTTGGAGAACACCGTCCTACTGCCACCGCGCACGTGGATCAAGGAAGAGGGCCTGCCGCAACGTTACGCGCGGCTGTTTGAGGTCGCCCGGCGCAATAGTGTAAACCGGATCATCAACGCCCGCGAGAACCCGCGTTGGCGCGCCGAAATCGGTTTCGTCGCTTCAGGCCTTGGGTTCTGTTACCTCGAACACGCGCTGGCGGAACTCGGTGTCGCGGACCAGGTGCCGATCCTCAAACTCGGCATCAGTTATCCGGTCGACCCCGGGTTGGTCACAGAATTCACGCGGCAAGTCCGCAGCATCTTCGTCATCGAAGAGCGCCGCGGGTTCATGGAAGAGCAGATTGCGGAAATCGTCAACCGCCTCAACCAAAACGGCACGGCTGCCAACCGCACGAATGTTTGGGGTAAGGAGTTCCCGGCGGGATTAATCGGGATCCCTGCGACACGGGGCTTGAATCCGAGCATTCTCATTGAACGGCTTGCGCCGCTGGGCCGTTTTTTTCATGACCCAAATCTCGCCATCGACCAGAAGCGTATCGACTGCGCTGTCGAACTGATTCACGAGACCGAGAAGTTTGACATTCACATTCCCCTGCGCACTCCGACATTTTGCCCCGGTTGTCCGCATCGCGATAGCGCCAGCGTGTTGATCGAGATGAAGAAGCAATTCATCGACCCACGTTACATGAAGCAGTACCACAGGCGGGGCCCGGTAGACCTGGTTTTTCACGGTGACACGGGCTGTTACACGATGCTGATGTTCGAGCCGACCAAAGATCTCATGCACAACTACAGTGGCATGGGCCTGGGCGGCGGCACGGGCGCGGGCATCGACCCGTTTATCACCAACAAGCAGGTGGTCTTCCTCGGCGACTCGACGTTTTTCCACAGCGGAATGCTTGGTATCTCCAACGCGCTCAAGCAGGGCCAGGACATCACGTACATCATTCTCGACAACGCCACCACGGCGATGACCGGCCACCAGCCGACTCCATCCATGGATGTGGACATTGTTGGCGAGCACACCTACAAGCAGAATATTGACGGCATTGTCGACGCGATGATCGGGCAGGGCGTGCACGTGGTACGCGCCAACCCCGCCTATCGAGAGACGTGGAAGAGCATGCTCGAGACAACGATCCTGCGTGATGGCGTGAAGGTGATCGTCGCCGACAAAGAATGCGGCATTACCTATCATCGCCGCGAGTCGCGTGAAGAGCGTCGCGAAATTCGTGAGCACGGTTTTGTCGCCGAAAAGCGCTTTGTCAATATCAACCCTGACGTCTGCGAGTATTGCCTCGAATGCACCATCGCCACCGGTTGTCCAGGTTTGACCATCGCCGAGACGCCTTTCGGCGCGAAGATTCAGACCGATCTGTCGTGGTGTGTTGCCGACACGGCGTGCACCAAGATTTACGCCTGTCCATCGTTCGAGGAAGTTACCATCGTCCGCACGCAGAAGCCCCCCGCACCGATCGACGCGATTGATCTTGCCAACATTCCACTTCCCAAGGTGGCCGATTTTGCCGACGCGTGGCACTGCTATCTGGCTGGCGTCGGCGGACAGGGAATCGGCGTTAGCACGGCAACCCTCGTGCGCGCAGGATTCAAGCAGGGTTACCAGGTTTTGTTTTGCGACAAGAAGGGGCTAGCGATTCGCAATGGAGGCGTGTTCTCCCAGATCATTTTCACGAAAGGCGCGAGCGCTACGTCCAACATCATCCCGTATGGCCAAGCGGATTTATTGCTCGGCATCGACCCGCTGGAGGCCACACGCAGCCTGTCACCGAAAGGCAACGTACGCATCGCCAGTCCCCAGCGCACGGTAGCGGTCGTGAATGCCTACAAGACGCCAACGATCCTCACCCTTCTCGGCAAGGAAGACTTCAATGTGGCGGAACTCGAGGAGACGTTACGCCGCTACACCAGGTCGGACGAGTATTTCGGCCTGAACGTGGCCGGTATCTCCGAATACTTCTTCGGCACAAAGTTATACGCGAACGTGGTCATGCTGGGCATCGCATTTCAAAAGGGTCTATTACCTTTGTCACTTGAGAACATTGAGTGGGGCTTGCGCGAGACAATGGGTTCCGCCGCAGTTGACAATATCAAAGCGTTGCAGTTGGGACGCAAGCTCGTGTTTGAACCCGAACTCGTTCACGAACATGAGCTGCATGAGACATACGAGGAGTTTATCACCGAGCGCAAGGATGTGCTGCAGCGTAACCATCGATCCGGTAAGCATTGGGCCCGCGAGTTTGAAGTTCTCATACGGCGTAGTGAGGAATCAATTCGACTCGGGGAACAAACGGAGCGCGACATCGTCTGGCGGTTGTATGATTTGCTGGAGTATGGCGGCGTGGCGACCTATGCACCGCTTTACCTCGACCTGGTCGAGAAAGTGTACGCGGTGGACAGCGCTCAATTCGATCACGCCGCGACCAAGGCGGTCATCTGGAATCTGCACAAGGCGATGGTCATCAAGGACGAGATTTACGTGGCGCATCTGCTCACGAGCGAAGAGAAAGCCCGCCGCGATCACCACCGCTATCACGTGGACACGGAACGGGGCGACCAGATCGTTTACCATCACCTGAACCGTCCCGAGTTTAACATCCTCGGTCGGGATTTCCGCTTCAAGTTGAGCCCGAAGAAGTGGCAACTCAACCTGCTCAAACATCTGCGCTGGCTGCGGCGCCTTATGCCGGCCTGGCACCGTCGCGAGCGTGAGTTCCGCGACTGGTATGTCAGCCTGGTCGAGAACTTCTACTACGAAGATCGCGCCGGCTACGACCGCTATGTGAAGGCCCTGCGTTGCGTCGAGGAGGTTCGTGGCTATCGCGAAGTCCGTTATCCGAAGATGGAAGAGGCGCAACGGAAGGCCGAGGGGTTGGTCTCCCAGCCGAAGAAGACGGCGTCAGCGACGGTTCCTGTGAGGCACACGGTGTAGTTGTTCTCACTCCGACATGAACGAACCTATTGTCGTTCGCAATCTCTCTAATCGGGATTTCCTCGAATCGCATGCGCAAACAGGTCGGGTGGGGCTGGTCGGCGGGACGACGCTGGTTGAGAAGGCGATTCGGAAGGCGGAGCGTCATATCGACCAGCACGAACGCCGGAGTTTGTGGTCGCACGCAATGCTCTTCGAGGGGAAGCGTGCGGATGGGCATCATTGGGTGATCGAGTCGGACCTGCAGATTCATCGAAAACACATCCAGCTTGGCGTGCAAGAAAACCGCATCTCCAAGTATTACGACGAGGAGGTCTTTCCCAACCTGGCGGTGTTGGACTTCGGGTTGAATAACAGGCAGACTCAGGCAGTGCTGAGCGAGGGATTGAGAATGGTCGCCGTCCACGCGGTGTATTCGCTTCGTGAACTGATCGGGACGGCCTTCGCACTGCGGCATCCCAGTTTTCGCTCGGGTCGCAACCGGCTGGCCCGGAGAAGATCAATGTATTGCTCGGGCTTCGTGCAGTACGTGTTCACCCGAGCGGGCATCGATCTGGCCCCTGGTATCCATGCCTCACACGGAACCCCCGAAGATATCTCGCGGACGCCGGTCCCGCACGCAACTTATCTGTTGGGCCGATAATTCATGAACTGCCGGCGTTATTTCTTTGTTCGTGTGCTGGCGGAATCCTCGACACACGGCGCGGCGAGAGCTGTCCAGCCCGTCTGGTGATTGGCACCGAGGCCGCGGCCATTGTCGCCGTGGAAGTATTCGTAGAACAACACCAGATCTTTCCAGTACGGGTCGACAGCGTACCGGGGCTCGTTCCCATGACAGGGACGGTGACCACTGGCGTCAGGCAGGAAGAGGCGCGCCAAGCGCGTGCGCAATTCGTCGGCCACTTGTTGAAGATTCATTAGGTGACCCGAGCCGGTCGGGCACTCGACTTTCAGTGTGCTGCCGTAGAAGTGATGGTACCGCTCCAGGGCCTCAATGAGCAGATAGTTGATCGGGAACCAGATTGGGCCGCGCCAATTCGAGTTGCCGCCGAACAGGCCCGTATTGGATTCGCCGGGCACATAGTCGACGCGATACTCCTCGCCGTTGACATGAAAGACGTACGGATTGTGCTCGTGATATTTGGATACCGAACGAATCCCATACGGCGAGAGAAACTCACTTTCGTCGAGCATGTAACGCAAGACGCGCTCCAGCCGTTCGCGCGATGGGATTGCCAGTAGCCGATGCCTGTGTTGGTGTTCCTGGCCATCGGAGTCCATATAGGAGATGTGCTCCGCCAGATCTTTGCGATTATCCAAAAACCACTGTAAGCGTTTCGTGAAGCCGGGCAGCTTCTGGATTACCTCGTCCTCGATCACCTCGACAGCAATGAGCGGCAGCAGCCCCACCAACGAACGCACCTTCAACCGGGTCGTGTGCCCGTCCAGATACAGTTGATCATAATAAAATCCGTCTTCCTCGTCCCACAACCCGGTGCCGCCATGGGTATTGATCGCGTCAGCGATGGCAACGAAGTGCTCAAAGAACTTCGAGGCCATATCCTCGGTCGCTGGATTGTCCTGCGCGAGCTCCAGCGCGATGGAAAGCATGGTGCTGCAAAAGAATGCCATCCATGCGGTACCGTCGGCTTGTTCAAGGCGTCCACCGGTGGGTAGCGGTTTCGAGCGGTCGAAGACGCCAATATTATCCAGGCCGAGAAAGCCACCGCCGAAGATGTTCTTGCCCTCCGCGTCCTTGCGGTTGACCCACCACGTGAAATTGATCACAAGTTTCTGGAACGTGCGCGATAGGAAGACGCGATCCCGCTCGCCACGGTCGCCGGTCATCTTGTACGTTCGCCAGCACGACCACGCGTGCACGGGCGGGTTCACGTCGCCGAACGCAAATTCGTAAGCGGGAATCTGCCCGTTCGGGTGCATGTACCACTCGCGCAGGAGGAGTACGAGCTGGTCTTTGGCAAACTGCGAGTCCAGTTTGGTGAAGGGGATCATGTGGAAGGCGAGGTCCCACGCAGCGAACCATGGGTATTCCCATGTGTCGGGCATCGAAATAACATCGCGACTATAGACATGCTTCCAATCCGCATTGCGGCCATGGCGGCGAAGGGCGGGCGGAACCGGTTGTTGCGGATCTCCGGTGAGCCAGTCGTATACGATGTAGTGATAGAATTGTTTGCTCCAGAGCAACCCCGCGTATGCCTGGCGCACGATGTTGGTTTCCGGACTGGAAAGCTGGGGAGTGATGAGCGTCGCGTAAAACTCATCCGCTTCGCGCTGGCGAGCAGCAAAAATATCGTCGAATTCCTGACCCAGGTTTTTTTGCGGAGTAAGATCCTGGTTGGACAAGCGGACGCGCAGGACGACTTCCTTACCGGCGGGGATTTCCAGTTTGTAGTAGGCCGCCACCTTGGTGCCTACCGATTCGGGATTCACGGCATCGGTCTTGCTGCGGACGATGTAGTCGTGGAAGGCGTCCTTGACAAATGGTGTGTAATTGTCAGCGCCATAGAGTTCCTTTGTATTTGTCTCGTTGTCGGTAAAAAGAAATTGCGGCGCTTTCTTATCCGGCCCCGGTCCTGCAACCAGCCAGTGTTTTCCGAAATTGACGTGCTCACCTAGAAGAGTGGAATCCCCGGCCGGTATGATGCGCGGTTTGATCCAACAACCATCGTGTTTGCAGCCCCAGATCCAGGTGTTGCGATACCAAAGCGTGGGTAGGAGATGTAGCGTCGCGGCCTCCGGACCGCGATTGGCCGCGGTAATCCGGATCAATATGTCGTCTGGACCGGCTTTCGCATATTCCATGAACACATCGAAATACCGATTGTCATTAAAAACGCCGGTATCGAGCAACTCGAACTCGGGGTCATTCTTGCCGCGACGACGATTCTCCTCCACCAACCACGCATAGGGAAATTCGGCTTGAGGATATTTGTAGAGCGCCTTCATGTAGGAGTGCGTCGGCGTGGAGTCGAGGTAGAAGTAGCACTCCTTTACATCCTCACCGTGGTTGCCTTCGGGGCCGGCGAGGCCAAACAATCGCTCCTTCAGGATTGGGTCTTTCCCATTCCACAAAGCGAGCGACAGGCACAAGCGGCACTCGCGGTCGGTAACTCCAAGTAGGCCATCCTCGCCCCAACGGTAGGCTCGGCTGCGTGCGTGATCGTGCGGGAAATAATCCCAACACTCGCCGGACTCGGAATAATCCTCGCGAACCGTGCCCCATTGCCGTTCGGAGAGGTACGGCCCCCAGCGTTTCCAATTCTTTTCGCGGCGGGCATCCTCGCCGAGCCTGATCTCTTCCTGAGTCATCGCTTCCTCGTTCCCGTTTCAACCGATGGAAATGACGTTCTTGATTCCACCCACCTTGCCCAACAACAGGTCCCGATAACGCTCCATCGGATAGCGCTGGGTAATCAGCGCGCGCACGGCCCCGGGCCATTTCTTCATAAAGATTTTCAGGTCAGTAATCGCGGACTCGAACGCCTCACGGTTGGCGTTGACCGTGCCGAACATGACCTGGTTCTTGAGAACAAGATTACGCATGATTAGATCAGCGTCCAATTCGATCGGCCCTTTGCGCCCGGGGACCCCGGTGAAAAGAAACACCCCGTTCGTTCCGAGCCGCTCCATCAACTGGAACGATACGCCCGCAGCGCCCGTCGCTTCGTAGACCATGTCGATGTTGCCGACCAGCGCCGCGAGTTGATCCAGCGAGGTATCTTTGCCGGACACATACATCGCTCCGATGGAGTCTACTACGGATGATTTCGGACTCGGCTTGGGTTCTTGTGAATACACGAACGTTTGGAACCCTTGGTTTACCAAAGCCATCGCCCCCAACAGGCCCACCGGCCCGGCGCCCAATACTACCGCGCGGTGACAGGAAGCCGGTGCTTTCCCTGGTTCCAGAGGACAGGCCCACGGCAAACGCTGTTGTACCTGCCACAACTGCGTCAGCCCTTTCTCCGCGATCGTCAATGGCTCGACGAGTACTGCGACATCCCGCAGTTCGTGGGGCACGACGTTCATATACTTCTCCTCGTCCACGATGAACTCGGTCATGAACCCGTGTTGCTCCTTGATGCCGCGCTCCGTGAAATCGCCGGTGTAACAGAAATCCTGTCGATCCGAACGGCAGGCCAGGCACTCCGCATGGGAACACGGACGCCGCACCATCATCACGATGAGATCGCCGGGTTTGACGCGCGACACGCCCTGGCCCACCTCGATCACTTCCGCCAACGATTCGTGCCCGATGACCAAATGGTCAGACCCACTCGGTGGCGTACCGTACTGGAACACGCAAATCTCCTTGTCAGTACCGCAGACGCCAACCTCGAGCATCCGCAGTTTCGCCTGTGTCGGTGACGTGAGCGCCGGCTCGGGATGCGAGATCAGCGCGAGTTCCTGCTTTGCGGGAAAAACGGCAATGGCTTTCATGGTGATTTGCTCATGACGGTGATGCAGCAGCGACAAGCTCGATGCGTGAAGCCATTTGCGTCGTCGCCTCCGAGCCGCGAAATGTGCCGGTAATGGGCGCAGCCCCGCGCGATGTTCGACTGGCCGCGACCGCGATGTGGCGGTCGGACACGGCGAGGCCCAGCGTCGGATCGTAGCCGCGCCAGCCGCCGCCGGGCAGATAGACTTCGGCCCAGGCATGCAAGTCGCGCTCCGACAACCCGGACACACCCTCCTGATAGCCGCTCACAAACCGGCTCGCGATGCCTTGTGCGCGGCAGGCATCCATGAATAGCACCGTCAGGTCGCGGCATGATCCCTCACGGGCCGCCAGCGTTGCAGCCGCGGACAGGGGATCGCCATCCTGGCGGATGACGTTGCGGCAGGTATCGTGGATTTGCTGGGTGAGGAGAAACAGGAACGGAACGGTTTGCCCCTTGGCCTGCTGGACGACAGACTGCGCGAAATGGGCGACAGAGCCATCAATATCGTCTCTCGCCAGATAGGGGACCAGGCTAAGCCCTGCTTCGCTGGAATACTGAATCGGCAGTTTTTCGGCCGTAGGAGAGAGGAGGTAGTCGAATGGGTCGCCGCGCAGAGTTTCGACGGCGAATTTCACCGTGACCTCGAAGGCATCGGTCAGGCTCCCGAACCACACTTCGGTCACAACGTTGCCTTCGCAGTCGAGACACTCAGTCATTACATCGGGGTAGGGATTGACGGACAGTGCAAACCGATTCACGCGCTGCTGGCCATCACTGCGGGGATGAAACCGCAGCGTGTGCGGCTCCAGGAACACCGGTCGGCTGTAGCGGTACGTGGTAATGTGCGTGACTTCAAAAAGCATGGACGAATCTATCCCGTCCGGGGTTGCTGGAGAATGGTGATTTTGTCGGCGTGCGGCATGAGTTTGGAGAAGGCGTGCTCGATCCATTCCGAGGGTAATTCGCTCACGGATTTGCGGAGTCGCTCCTGCCACCAGTTGGAAATATCCAACAAATCCTCCCTCTTGTAGCGGTGTTCGACCAACTGGAAGGAATCGCGCGGATACAGGACAACATCCATCGGAAAATCCACGTCCGCGGCGCTGATGCGCGTCGAATCGAACGCCAGGCAGCCAACCTTGAACGCAAATCGCATCGTGTCCTCGAAGGTCAGCGTGCGGTCGAGTACCGGCTTGCCATAACCGCCCGCGCCGATGATCTGGTACGGCGTGCCCTGGCCAATTTCCACCCAGTTGCCTTCCGGATACACCAGGTACATTTTGTGTTCGGTGTCACCCTCGAATTGCCCGCCGATCAACCCGTAGATGTTAAACAGCAGGCCGCTCTGTGCGAGCGCTTCCTTGTCCTCTTGGGCTACGCGACGGACCTGTGCCGCAAAGGAATTAACCGCCTTGAAAATCCGGTCGTAGGACTGGTTGGGGTCATTGAGCGCTTCCTCAAAATACGTGAGCGCCTTGTCGCGCACGGACCGCAAGCCCGACGCCATCAGGAACAGCGATTGCCGCCCCCGCTGGTGTGTGTACACTTTGCGGGCGGTGATCACCTCGGTGCCGATCGTCACTCGCGTGTCCGCCAATCCCACCAGTCCCTCGCGCACTTTAATGCCCAGGCAGAATGTCATTCGTCGATCTCCTCGCTATTTGAACCGTGCTCCCTCCGCCAGCGGGCGAATCGCAAAAAACGTCTCAAAAATCGCGCCACCGACCAGGTTGAGCCGTGTCTGGAATCCATCCAGGAACTCATGCAATCCGCTGGCAATTATATCGCCGACCTGTGCAAAAGCGACATCGGAGCGCAATTGCCCCAGCCGCTGCTCGGCGGGGTTGCGAAACGTCCCCAGCGGCGTGCCTGAAATCAAATGCAGCGATTCCTCCGACTTGATCAGGCAATGGTGGATCGCGCGGGGGAACTCGCGGTCGAGCAGCAGGAAATCCACGACCTTCTCGGGCAGGATGCGTCCGTGCCGTTTCCGGTACATTTCAAACGCGCTGGCCGACCGCAGGACCGCGGCCCACTGGATGTCGTCGATCGGCGTGCCGACGTCCGCGGGCGTCGGCAGCAGGATAAAGTATTTGACGTCCAGGATGCGCGAGGTCTTGTCCGCCCGTTCCAATTGCAGACCGAGCCGGCAAAAATGCCAGCCTTCGCCATGCGACATGGTCGCATTCATCGCTCCCCCGAACGCCTGGCTGGCGTTGCGCACCGCGGCGAAGAATTCCGCGGGCTCGTCCAGTGTCTCTTGGGAATGGGCGGCGTCGTTGACCATCAGATAGAATTTGTTCAACTGCTCCCACATCTCCGAGGAAATGATTTCCCGCACCGAGCGGGCATTCTCGCGCGCCGAACGTAGGCAGGAGAGGATCGAGTTGGGATAACTCGCGTCGAACGCCAGGAACCGGATCACGTTTTCGCGCGTGGCCACGGGATGCTTGCCGGCAAAGAGCTTTTGGTCGCCCGTGGTGTTGACCATCGGCTCCCATTGCTCCTCGGCGCCCATCGGCAAATCCAGCATCAGGCGCAGGTTGACATCCATGAAGCGCGCCACGTTCTCCGCGCGCTCGATGTAGCGGCTCATCCAATAAATCGAATCGGCGACGCGGCTGAGCATCAGTGGATTCCTTCGGCTTCGCCACCGCCGCCGTCGGACAGCACCCACGTGTCCTTGCTGCCGCCGCCTTGGGACGAATTCACCACCAGCGAGCCCTTCTTGAGCGCTACGCGTGTGAGGCCACCGGGCAATACATAGATCGACTCGCCATAAAGAATGTAGGGACGCAAATCCACGTGCCTGCCTTCAAAATGATCTTCCACCAGCACCGGCACGCGTGAGAGCGACAACGTCGGTTGGGCGATGTAATTGCGCGGCGCAGCCTGGATCTTCACCGCGAATTCCTCGCGCTCACTTTTCGTGGCATGTGGTCCAACCAACATCCCGTAACCGCCCGACTCGTTCGCCGCCTTGACGACCAACTTGTCGAGGTTCTCCAGCACATGTTTCCGTTCCTTATCCTCCCAGCACATATATGTCGGCACATTCGGAATAATCGGCTCCTGGTCGAGGTAATACTTGATGACCTTCGGAATATAAGCGTACACGACCTTGTCGTCGGCCACTCCCGTGCCCGGTGCGTTGGCCAGCCCAATACGTCCCGCTTTGTACACGTTCATCAAGCCCGGCACCCCAAGCGCCGAGTCAGCCCGGAACGTCCGCGGATCAAGAAAATCATCGTCGATGCGCCGGTAAATTACGTCGACACGTTCAAAGCCCTTCGTCGTGCGCATCACCACCAGGCCGTCGATCACGACCAGGTCCCGCCCTTCGACCAGTTCCACGCCCATCTGCTGCGCGAGAAACGAATGCTCGAAATACGCAGAGTTGTAAGGGCCCGGCGTCAACACGACCACCCGCGGCGACTCCACCCTGGACGGCGCGATGGATTCCAGCATATCCAGCAGGCGGCTCGGATAATCCACGACGGGACGGATTCGCGTCGCCGCAAATAATTGTGGAAATGTTCGCTTCATCACTTGCCGATTTTCCATGACGTAGGACACGCCGGACGGGCAACGGAGATTGTCCTCCAGCACATAGACCTGTCCATCACCGTCGCGCACGAGGTCCGTGCCGGTAATGTGGCACCAGATTCCGCGCGGCGGATCGATGCCGACGCACTCGGCGCGGAAGCTCTTGGCGGAACGGATCACTTCTTCGGGCACGACACCGTCCTTGATGATTTTTTGTTTGTGGTAGAGATCGTCGAGGAAGAGGTTCAACGCCTCGATGCGCTGCTTGAGGCCGCGCTCGAT
The DNA here is from genome assembly GCA_035577545.1 of Verrucomicrobiia bacterium. Taxonomy (NCBI): domain Bacteria; kingdom Pseudomonadati; phylum Verrucomicrobiota; class Verrucomicrobiia; species Verrucomicrobiia bacterium. The sequence goes on along the minus strand of DATLVI010000007.1, from coordinate 19,467 downwards.
CCGGTCCCACTCCTTGGCGCCTACCACGCGCGGCACGACGTCGAACGGGAAAATGCGCTCGGTACCCGCGGCATCGCCGTAAACATTGAAGGTAATCCCGAGTTGGAGCAGGGCATGCTCGGCCGCGCGTTGACGACGTTGCAGTTCCCCCTGCGGCAGAGTTTGGAGTCTTTGGACCAGCGCTTTCGCCTCGTGTCGGGGAGAACTATCTGGCGAGAACATCTCGTCAAAAAACCCATCGGTATTGTAGCCGTCAAATTTCATGACACAACGTGCCCTGTTTCTCGCACGCGCACGACGGCCGCCCAACGCCAAAGACCTTCCTTAACCCGTGAAGCTGTGGACAATAGAAAAACAGATTCATGTGCCAAAGTCAACCCCTCGTGAAGCGCCTTCGCCACCGAACCGACGCCCACAGAAGCCTGATATTTGTCGTAAAACGCCTCTCTGACACCCGAAAACGGCTCCTAAATGGGTTCGTTTTCCAGAACGAACCCATTTATTTTGCCCCACTCGGACGGTTGTAAACACCTTTCCATCAGCGGAATACATTTGTATTTAGGCTCACATGAAAATGGGTTCGTTTCGCAGAAACGTATATGGACGCCCGACCCCTGTCGTACGGACACCACGATAGCGCCATTTTACCCCCATACCGAAGGCCGACGTTTCCCCGAACCAAGCCCTGGACTTTCGACTTGTCCGCCGTAGCCTTTGCGAAGGAGGAAGCCTCCCCGCGAAGTCGGTTTGTCAAAGAACTGGGCCGATCATACCCTTTCCAAAGTGTCCTGTCCAGATAAAAATATCAATTAACGATATTCAGAAATTGTAGGGCAGGCGCTCCGTCTGGCGCCTTGATGTCCCGCCGACCAAGCTTGTTGCCTTCCTCGGATAGGTTGCTCACGGCAAACACCATGGTTATACTCCGTGCTATGACGGGGTAGCGCCATGGACGAACTTAATGAGAAACTGATCAAGGGCAAGGAGCGCATTGCCCAAGCCGGTCGCTCTCGAAAAGGCATAGCTCCCGCTCCCGCTAAGCTGCGTCTTCCGCCCGGCCAGCATGAAGTGAAGAACTGGCCCGTCCTCGATCTTGGTATTCAGCCGGAAATCCCGCTCGACAAATGGTCGCTGAACATCGAAGGCCTCGTCGAAAACCCCAAGTTGCTCACGTGGCCGGATTTTATGGCCCTGCCGCAGGTCGATCGTACCGCCGATTTCCATTGCGTCACCACGTGGAGCCGATTCGACAATCACTGGCAGGGCGTGGCCTTTGAAGCCATCTGCGATCTCGTAAAGCCGAAACCGGAAGCGAAGTTCGTCCTCTTCACCGGCTTCGACGGCTACTCGACGAACCTGCCACTCGACTTGGCCCGCGAGGACGCGCTGGTCGTCCATCATTGGGAAGGCCAGCCGCTCGAGCGCGAACACGGCGGCCCCGCGCGCGTCGTCGTCTCGAAAGTCTACGCCTGGAAAGGCGCGAAGTGGGTGAAAGACATCATCTTTCTACCGGAAGATCACCCCGGCTTCTGGGAAGTCCGCGGCTATTCCAACACCGCCGACCCGTGGACCGACGACAGATTCTCGTGACTTGCCGCCGGCTATCCGCTATTCCTGCTCCGTGACCCGCACCATTCGAATCATCGTCGCTCTCTGTCTCTTTGCTTCGCGCCCTTCGTGCCTTCGTTGTGAAACTCCTCCGGCCCTCGACTCCACCGACGAACACGCCATCGAACTCGCCCTCCGCGCCCTCAAAATGACCCCGCAAGACTTGTCGTTCTCGAAAACAAACGCCGAGTCCGAACTGGTGCTCCACAAAGCCAGCGTCTTCCTGCAGCACCCGCTTACTTTGCCGGTTTATGGCCAATCGGTAATGTCCAATTTGCAAACCGTTACCTCATTGGCGGCACTCGCTCGATTCTCTCGCGAACAATTGGAAATACGTCGTGGGGATTTGGACTTCAAATTTGCTCCGATGACTGTTGACCCGGCGTTCCTGAATGGGCTGCCGCCATCCGTGGCCCTCGCCATTCGGAAAATCGTTGACGCCGCGTCACTCTCGAAAACCCTGCTCGTTCAGGGCTTGCCTCCAGACAAGAATACGCCGTTCGCGGCATTCGCGGCGGAAACATTCGAACTCGACAAGGATAAAGCCGAAGTAGAATCGTGGGAACGGTTGGGAATCGACACTCACACGCTCCGGGGCATCCTGAAACGAAGTGACGACCTTGAACTTCAAGATGATGAACTGGCGCAGGACATTCTCGACGCCAGCGACAAGTTGAATTCGAGGTATCTGTTTATCGCATTCGAGCAGTTGAGCTGGGCCGTTGAGTCCGCAATTGCTGATCTCCGCACCAACACCTTCACCGAAGAGTTTCAAGTCGAAACCGACACTCCTCTCGGCAAAATCATTGTCGGCGGGGTAGGGCACAACGTGTATTCGAACGAGGCCTTCCTCATTATCGATACGGGCGGCGATGACACCTATCTGAATTCCGCGGGCGGAGCTAATGGACTACTCGGGCGGCCCATTTCCATCGTGATCGATCTCGGCGGCAACGATCAGTTCACCTCGAAACGCAGTTTCTCGCAAGGGTCGGGAGTCTTCGGCATTGGGATTCTCGCCGCGCTGGGCAGCAATTGCACCTTTCAGTCAAAAAACATCTCGCAAGGAGCAGGCCTTTTCGGTTGCGGATTGCTCATGACAGGGCAGGGGAAGCAGACCTTCGAAGCGGACACGTTCTGTCAGGGCGCCGGAAAATTTGGCGCGGGCATCCTCTGGCAACGCGGCGGCGACACCACGTACAAGGCCTCCGAAATGGCGCAGGGATTCGGCGGCACAAGCGGAATCGGACTCCTCCTCGACGAAAGCGGCGACGATTTGTACATTACCGGCGGCAAATATCCCTGCGGCTGGCTGCCGAAGCATTTTTTCACGTTGTCGCAAGGTTTCGGCTACGGGATGCGACCGTTCGCGGGCGGCGGCATCGGCATCCTCTGCGATTTGAAGGGCAACGACCACTATGTGGCCGACGTGTACGGTCAAGGCGCCAGCTACTGGTATTCCGTCGGCCTGCTTCTCGACGCGGAAGGCAACGATATCTACGACGCCTATCAATACTGTCAGGGCGCGGGAATTCATCTCAGCAGCGGCGCACTCATTGATTGGAACGGCAACGACACCTATACCGCCGGCCACATTTGCCAGGGCGCGGCGCATGATTACGCCGTCGGCATGCTCATCGACCGTGCCGGCGACGATAAATACTCCGGCGACACGACCGCGCAAGGTGCCGCCATCAATAATTCCTTCGCGATGCTCCTCGACCACGCCGGCAATGATTCGTACACCGGTACCGACACGAACCAATCACAGGCGGCCGGCCACGACGGTGGCAAACGCGAGTACGGTTCCATCGCGCTCCTCCTCGATCTCAGCGGTCAAGACTACTATTCGCAGGGACAGACGAACAACACCATCTGGCTCAAGCCGCTATATGGTGCGGGGCTGGATTGCGAAGCCGGCACGAATGCTTCAGGTGAGAGCGTTGTAGCTGCGCTTCTGCGAAGCGCAGAATTAAATAGTCCCAAACCTTTGAATCCCGTTCCCCAGAAGCGCCTCTACACCATCGCCCCGGTCGACCCGCATCAACCCATCGAACAATTGCTGCGCCGCGCGAACAGCGACAAGTCCGATGCAGCGACAGCATCGGCGGAGCTGAAGAAGCGTGGAGTGGAAGTGCTACCCTGGCTCATCTCGCGATTGGATAGCCCGGAAGTTCTCATACGAGTCAAGGCCGAGGAGGTGGCCGATGATCTCGGCACAAATTCCATTCCCTTGCTCATCGACGGCATCGACCACGCCAAGAACGATGATGTTGCCCGCATCTGTTGCTATTTTCTGGCACGTTTTGACGAGAAGGCACGCGCCGCCATTCCCCACATTCTGCCCTTGATTGACCGCGACAAGACAAGGACGACCGCATTTTATACACTCGGTCATCTACGTGCCCGCGCAGCGTTTAAGCCCGCAATGGCTGCGCTGGCCGATCCGCGGGAACTGGTGCGCCTGCGCGCCGCGCAAGCGCTGGGCCGGATCGCCGATGCGCGCGCGATTCCGAAGTTGATCGCCGTACTCAACGACGAGATGTACGACGTGCGTTACGCGGCCGCAGACTCGCTCGTCGTCTTGGGCCGACCCAGCATCGGACCGTTGCGCAAGGCCTTTGCGAAAGCGCCGCTGCGGGCGCGACCGCACATCATCGAAGCGTTGGTAAAGCTCGGCGATAAGCGCGCGTTGGCATGGGCGAAATCAGAATACAAAAATGACGATGTCCTTGTGCGGGCCGCCTTGGAGAAGCAATTCACAGAAGAGCTCGCCACCGCAACGAAGAAACGCTGACTCAGGTTTCCGTCGGCACTTCCTTGGAGCGCGTCACGATGATCACAACCGCCAGGATGATCGCCAGGGCCGCGAACAACATGCGGGGCGTAATCGGTTCGCCAACCAGTGCCCAACCAAGGAATACCGCGACCACGGGATTGACATATGCATATGTGGAAGCCCGCGCCGGTGTCGTGGCTTTCAGGAGCCACACATACGCGGTGAAGCCAATCAGCGATCCAACCACCGAGAGATAGACCCAAGCGATGGCCGAGTGGACTGTCACATGGGCGAACGTAAAATGCTTCCATTCGTCAAGCGCGGCGCCCACCACCAACAGCAAAACGCCTCCCCCGATCATTTCCATCGCCGCGCCGAGCAACTGCGACGACGGCAGTAGCGCCCGCCGCGAGTACAATGAGCCGATGGCCCAAAAAAATGCCGCCAGCAGGAGCGCGGCCGTACCGGAGAGATTGACCTGCGTCCCATTTCCCAACTTGCCGGGGGCCACGAGAAAGCCGAGGCCGGCGAATCCCACGATAAGCCCCGAAACAGTGCCCACCGTTGGCCGCGGCCCGCTGTGCCAGAGCCATTCCAGCAGCACCATCCACAAAGGGACCGAGCCGATGATTAGCGCGCTGACCCCGGAGGGCACTTGTTGCTCGGCCCAACTCAGTAATCCGTTCCCCCCCAGCAGTAAGAATCCGCCCACGATGGCCGCTTCACGCCAATGGATGGCTTCCGGGCGCGCCGCTCCGCGCACTCGGGCCCAAATGTAAAGTAATGCGCCGGCTACCAGCGCGCGCGAGCCTGCCATCGAGAACGGCGGGATGGTTTCGACCGCCACACGGATGCCGAGGTACGTCGATCCCCAAATGAGATAGACCGCCGCGAAGGCCATCATGACCTGCCAGCGCGGGGGTGTCCCGGATCGGTTTTGCGATTCGCGCATTGCGCGAGCCTACCACAACTCCTACAATCCCGCGCCATGAAGAACGATCCGCTTTGGATGGCCGATCAGGTGACCTACCAAATTTTCCCCGACCGATTTGCCATTGGCAAACCGCATACGTCGGAGTCGAAGCTGGCACTGCCCTTTTACGATGCTCCCGGGTCTTCGCGCCGCCGCTGGGACGAGATGCCAGAGAACCCCTCGCGCGGAAAGGATTTCTTCGGCGGCGACCTGATGGGGATCACCGAACGTCTCGACTACATCCAGGACCTCGGGGTCACGGCGCTGTATCTCACCCCGATCTTCATCGCGCCGTCGAACCACAAGTATGACACCACCGACTTCTTCACCATCGACCCGCAATTTGGCGGGGAGAAAGCACTCAAGCAGTTGATCCGCGAGTTGAAGCGGCGGAAGATGCGACTCGTTCTCGATGCTGTGCTCAATCACGTCAGTGACAGCCATCCCTGGTTCCCAGCGGCGCGGCGCGGTGAGAAACCGTACAAGGATTTTTTCACGTTCCAGAAGTCCGGCGAATACGAATGTTGGCGCGGCCATCGGCACATGCCTGAGTTAAATCTGTTGAACGAGGCACTGCAGAAGTTGCTGTTTCGAGGCAAAAATAGCGTGCTCCACAAGTATCTCGAAATGGGCATCGACGGCTGGCGTTTTGATGTGGCGGTGGATGTCGGTCTCAAGACCGTGCGTGAAATGCGAAAGGGAATCCGCCAGCGTTTCCCGGATGCCGTGCTGCTGGGCGAAGTGATGTGCTACGCGGGCGATTGGTGCAATGGCGACCAGGTCTTTCACGGGGTGATGAACTATTACTTCCGCGACGCGGTGCTCGGCTGGTTGGGCGGGGAAGTTTCGGCGCGCCAGATGAACCATGCCGCTGGGGAATATCACGACGGTTACGGCCACGCCGGCGCGACTCAATCCTGGAACATGCTGTCGAGCCACGACACGCCCCGGTTGCGCTGGACGATCCACGATACCGCCCAGCGAAGGCTCGCTGTGGTCGCGCAATTTACTCTACCCGGTGTCCCGTTTCTCTACTACGGCGAAGAAATTGGCATGGACGGTGGGCACGATCCGGATTGCCGCCGTCCCATGATTTGGGATCAGAAGCGCTGGGACGGGGAGACGCTGGAGTTTTACAAGAGGATCATCGAGATTCGCCAAACACACCCAGCCCTGCGACAGGGCAAGCTCACCGTGCTCGGACAAAAACTTGACGGAGATGCCTTGGTTTTCCTCCGCCACACAGACAGGATCAACGAAGTCGCCCTGGTCGTGATCAACAATGCGACGCAACCGTTGCGCCAGATCGTCTTCACACCGCATTCGCATCTCTATCACGCGCTGCCCATGAAAAACCTGCTGGAGCCGTCGCAGGTGGTCAATATGGAAGCAGGCAACCTCAGGTTGGACATCCCCGCGCGCTCTGCGGCGATCTTTGTTCCTGATGACACGCGCCTGCCCAACTACAAGTTCTTCAAGCCCCGCAACCTTTGAACTACGCGAGCGAGCTGTGCCCCCCGGTGATGTAGCGCTCGAGTTCGCGGATCGTGAACTCGCGCTCGGAGATGATCACTCGCACAATGTCGCCGATGGAAACGATCCCACCCAACCGGCCGTTATCCATGACCGGCAAATGGCGCAGACGTTTGTCGGTCATGAGCGCCATGCAGTTCTCGATTGTATCGTCGGGACTGACGTACAGGACATCCGTGATCATCAACTCCCCCACCGTCGTGGTCTTGGAAGATCGGCCTTTGAGGACGACTTTGCGGGCGTAATCGCGTTCCGTGAAGATCCCCGCGACATTTCCCTGCTCGATAACCACCAACGCGCCGATGTTCTTCGTGGCCATCAGCTCGAGCGCCTCGTACACCGTGACCTTCGGCGCAATGGTCCAGACCTCATTACCTTTCTCCCGCAACAGTTCCTTGACCGTGTGCATGAAAGAATCCTCCGTTGCCCGTCTGTCGATAGTGTACCCGCCCCTGGTAGGGAAGGGCAAGCGGAAGGATTAATATTAACGGCGTGGTCTTTCGCAGGTGAGATAAAGTAACTTCACTTCTTGCGCTTCACGAGTTCTTTGAGGACCGTCGCGAGGGGGATAACGCCCTTGACGGAGCCAGCCTCGCCGCCCTCGAACTCAATCCAGCCCTCGTTGAAGCCATCCAGCATTCTCATTCGCGGCGTGGGGTCAGTCATGCCTTGCCTTTTGAAGAGCGTTTCCCATTGTTCCCGTGGAACAGCCTCCATTTTTACCGACCGACCCAGAATTTGTGAAAAGGTTGCCCCGATATCATTCGGCGCGACGCGGCGCGGTCCTTCAAGCTCGACCACTTTCTTCCCGTTCCACTCCTCCTGCAGCAATTCGGCGGCAACGCGTCCGACGTCCGCCGTGGCGACCATCGGAAAGAGTTTATCCAACGGTTGAAGAAAACTTGGAATCACTCCGGTTTTCATCGCCGGTTCGACATCCCACGCGGCGTTCTCCATAAACCAGGCAGCACGAAGAAATGCCACCGGCATGGCCAGCAGTCCCAACACTTGCTCCATGATTCGTAATTGAGTGAGCAGGTTTGCCTGGCTCGCTTGTGCGCCAATCGTCGAGAGACAGACAACCCGGCCGGGGCGCGCCGCCGCAAGAGCTTTGTTCAATTCAGCGACGATGGCTGTCGTTTCCGGAAAGCCCGGCGAAGGCGCAAAATTCGGTGGCAACAGAACGAACACACCATCCGTTCCCGTGAATGCAACCTGCAGCGCCTTGCCATCGTTCATCTCCGCCAGAGCAATCTCACATCCCTGCTCCGCCCAAATCTTCCCCTTTTCCGCGCTACGCACTACCGCCCGTACCGTGTGACCAGCCGCCAACAATGCGTGCGCAACAACGCCGCCAACCTGACCCGTAATTCCGGTGATCGCGAAAGCCTGCCTTTTGCCGTGGGATTTCATGTTGTCGCAATGTACGTGCGCTCGGTGGGGCAGGGCAAGCGGAAGGATTGGAGCCGGTTAAGGCGCGAGGTTCTTGATCCGGATATTTCGAAACCGCACTTCCTGATTGGCAAATTCCTCGCCCTTGGCGATCTGCATCCCAATTCTTCCACGCTTGGAGCCGGTCTCTTTTGTGTCCACCACCAACCGTCCGTTGAGACGAACCACAATGTGATCTCTCTCACAAGTGATCGACATACGGTTCCACTCATTCGGTTCGTGGACGTTGTTGATTTTGGAATCCACATGATGCAACACGCTACCGGTCGGCTTTCTCCCCGGCGCATCGGAGATCTGGACTTCATACCCGTACATATCGGGGTCGCCCGTCGCTTCTTTGGGCATGCGGATTGCAATTCCGCTATTGCACTTTTCCGGGACCTTGAACTCCACCTCCAACGTAAAGTCGGTCCATTCTACCTCGCTGAAGAGCCAGCAATCCGTATTCTGGCCCGGGTCCGGCTGGCCCACGATTTCACCGCGATCGGCTTTCCACGAAGCGTGCCCCTGCATTTTCCAGCCATCGAGATTCAGCCCGTTGAAGACCGCGGCAAATCCATCCGCACCCGCCGCTGCCGTCGCGGTAACGCCAAGCGGGACTGATGACAAAAGAATGCTGAGAATCAGAAAAGCCGTTTTCATAAACGACATAGTTAGAAAAAATGGTCGGGACGACAGGATTTGAACCTGCGACCTCCTGCGCCCAAGGCAGGCGCTCTAATCCAAGCTGAGCTACGTCCCGGTCGAGTCAGGAAGTGTACGGCAAAGAGAAGCGTTAGGCAACCGTCAGCTTGACGACGACCAACTTGCCGGCCTTGAGGATCTGGCCGCTACGGACGGTAACCTTGGCACCGGCATCCGTGATCTTATTCCCATCAACGGAGACGCCGCCTTGTTGAATGATCCGTCGAATATCGCCCCGGCTTTTGAATTTACCCGTCTTCTCCACCAATTCCACGATCCCTATCTCACCGGCGGGTACGCCTAGGTTCTCGGCGATTTCCGCGAGGTCCTTCTTCGAAAACTGCTTCTCAAAATCTTCGCGAGCGTGATCCGCGGCCGCTGCATCCTGATATTGAGCCACGATGGCATGGGCGAGGACTTTCTTTGCCTCCATGGGATGGCCCTTTTTCAAGTCGGCAATTTCCGCCGGGGTCTTACCGATGAGAAGCGCGTACCACTTCCACATCAATTCATCGCCGATGCTCATGGTCTTGCCGAACATGTCCTTGGGCGTATCGCCGATGCCGATATAGTTGCCTTTGCTCTTCGACATCTTCTCGACGCCATCGAGTCCTTCGAGAATGGGGAGGATCATCACAACCTGTGGCTCCTGGCCCGCGTCCCGTTGCAGATCACGCCCCACCAAATTGTTGAACAACTGATCCGTCCCGCCCAATTCGACATCCGACTTGATCATGACGGAATCGTATCCCTGCATGAGCGGGTAAAGGAACTCGTGCAGGCCAATCGTCACATCGGCCTCGTAGCGTTTCTCAAAAGTATCGCGTTCCAACATCCGTGCTACGCTCATCTGGCTCATGAGCTTGAGTACATCCGCAAGGCGCATCCCTGCCAGCCATTCGCCGTTACGGCGAATCTCCAGTTTGTCAGGAGCCGTGTCCAAAATCTTGCCTGCCTGATCGAAATATGTCTTCGCGTTGCGCTCGATGTCGGCTTCGCTGAGCATGGGGCGCGTCTTGTTCTGGCCGGTCGGGTCACCCACGAGGGCAGTGTAATCACCAATGATCAATACAGCCTTGTGGCCGAGGTCTTGAAACTGGCGGAGCTTGCGCAACACGACGCTATGGCCAAGATGCAGATCGGGCGCGGTGGGATCGCAACCGAGTTTGACACGGAGCGGGCGGCCTTGCTCCAGCTTCCTCTTCAACTCGTCGCGCGTGACGACGCTCTCACAACCCTGGGCGAGGAGATCCAGTTGTTCGTCGGCGGTCTTCATTGAGTGCAAAAACAGAAACCCAGCCCGAAAACATTCCGGGCTGGGTTTCTTGTACTAGATTCGAGGCGAAACGGCTACTGGTTTTTCTCCTCCTCGGCCTGCTCGAACGCGTGCTCGAGATCAACGATGGCCTCGCCCGGCTTGAGCGCGGCCTCATACTGCTCTTTCTCGGCTTCGAGTTGGTCGCTGCTGTAGTTCGCGGCCTTGATGCTGAGACCGATGCGCCGCTCGGGAGCATCCACCTTGATGACGCGGGCGCTGACATCGTCGCCCACCTTGAGGACGTTCTTGATCTTGTCGATGTGATCTTCGCTGATCTGCGAGATGTGGACAAGACCTTCCAGTTTGTCGGGCAACTCGATGAACGCGCCAAACGACGCGAGCTTGACGACCTTGCCCTTCACGAGGTCACCCATCTTGTAACGCTGGTCGATAGACCGCCACGGATCTTCTTCCAGTTGTTTCATACCGAGCGAAACGCGTTGGTTGGCACTGTCCACTTCCAGCACGACGGCGTCGACGGTCTCGCCCTTTTTCAACAGTTCGGCCGGATTCGTGACCTTGCGCGACCACGACATGTCCGAGACGTGCACCATGCCGTCAATACCTTCCTCGATTTCGACAAACGCGCCGAAATTCGTGAGGTTGCGGACCTTGCCGGTGATCTTCGTGCCCGGTGGATATTTCTTCGGGACCTGCGACCACGGATTCGCTTCGAGTTGGCGGATGCCGAGGGATATTTTCTGCTCCTCGCGCTTGATTTCCAGCACGAGGGCGTCGATTTCCTCGCCCACCTTCAATACATCAGAAGCCCGCGCCACGCGTTTGGTCCACGAAAGCTCGGAGACATGCACCATGCCCTCAACTCCGTCCTCCAACTGTACGAACGCGCCGTAAGGCACCACACTAACGACCTTGCCGCGCACCTTGCTGCCCACGGGATATTTGACTTCCACGTTGTCCCAAGGATTGCGATTCCTCTGCTTGAGGCCGAGCGAAACACGTTCCTTCTCGCGATCAACTTCCAGGATCATGACTTCAATGGTCTCGCCGACCTTGAGCAACTCGGAGGGGTGATTGATGCGGCCCCAGCTCATGTCGGTGATGTGGAGTAATCCATCGAGGCCATCGAGATCGATAAACGCGCCGAAGTCCGTGAGGTTCTTCACCGCGCCAGAGCGAATCTGGCCGACCTGCATGCTCGAGAGCAGCGTGCGCCGCTTGTCCTCGCGTTCCTGCTCAATCAGCTCGCGCCGCGAGAGAACGATGTTGTGGCGCTCCTGGTTGATCTTGACGACTTTGAATTTGAAAGTCTTGCCCATGTACTCGTCAAGATTGCGAGGGGGGATGACGTCAATCTGCGAGGCGGGGAGGAAGGCATCGACGCCGATGTTGACCATCAGGCCGCCCTTGACCTTGCCGCGTACTTTGCCGTCGATGGTGCCGCCCTCGGTGCAAATCGTGACGATGCGGTCCCAGTTCTTCTTCTGCTCAGCGCGGGCGTAGGATAGCACGACCATGCCGTCGTCGTCTTCGAGGCTTTCCAACAGCACCTCGATCTCGTCGCCCTGCTTGACGGCTTCGGGCTCATCGAATTCCGAGAGCGAAATCGAGCCCTCGGACTTGTAACCAATATCCACCAACACTTCGTTCGGGCGCACCTCGAGGATGCGCCCTTTCACAAGCATTCCCTCGGTGAATTGCTTCACCTCGGAAAATAGCTTCTCCATTGAATTAGACATTAACTGATTATTTCTCCTGCCTCTGGCAAGGCACAACGATGGTGCGGTATGCTGAAAAGGCGCGCAAATATAAAGCCTGAAGCGAGGGCTTAGCAAGCCCTTTCTGAAAACCCCCAGATTTACTCGGTTCGGGGCTGCAACGCTGCGATCCGCCGCATGATTTCCCGCCCGATATCAAGGTAGACCGCCTTGAGCGCGTCACCGCGCAGGTTCTCGAAATCCGCGGGCAACGAATACAAGAATGGCTCGCCGAACTTGATCTCCACCCGCGCAGGCCGTGGAAAACTTGTCCCGCGTGGCAGCGCCCGGTCCGTGCCGAAAACGCGCATCGGAACGATGGGAACATTCGCTTTGGCCGCGATCATGCCGACACCCGCGCGAGGTTCCTGTAGCTGGCCATCATCACTGCGCGTGCCTTCGGGAAACATCAGGACCGCTTTGCCCTCGCCGAGCATCCGCAACACAGTTTTCATCGCCCCGATGTCGCCGCGGTCGCGGCTGATAGGCACGCAGTGCCAACTTCGTAGAATCCAATTGGCCAGCGGATTGCGAAAAAGGGTGTCACGTGCCATGAAGTAGGCGTCGCGTTGACAAGCCAGCCCGAAAAATGGCGGGTCGAGAAAACTAACGTGGTTCCCGGCCAGGATGAACGCTCCCTCCGCGGGAAGTCGTTCGGCGTTGTAAACGCGGCCGCGGTGATACAGATAAAAGTAGAGGCGAAACCAGACTCGGCAGAACCGGTACCAGAGTTGCCTCATGCGCTCAAGCGCCGCCGACGCCGAAGCTACCGCGGCGCTGGCCCTGCTGGCGAATGTGATCCAGCAGCACCTTGGCGTTTTCTTCGACCGACAAATTCGAGTTCTCAATCACGGTGGCGCCGAGCGCGATCTGCAACGGCGAAGTGCTGCGGCCCGTGTCTTTCTTGTCGCGGCGCTGGAGTGATTCCTTCACGCCCTCCTGGCTGGTGTCGATCTTCATCGCCTCCAGGTCCCGCTTGCGCCGCCGCGCGCGTACTTCCGGGCTGGCTTCGAGGTAGAACTTGTAGGGCGTGTTGGGAAACACCACCGTGCCGATGTCGCGCCCTTCCATCACCAGGCTGCCGAGCTTCGTCAGCGACCGCTGGTGCTGCACGAGGACCTGGCGCACCTCGGGCATGGCCGCGATGGTCGAGACTTTCTCTGTCACGCGCGGGTCGCGAACGGCGTCGCCCGGATAAACGCCGTCAATCAACATCCGCGCCTGATGGTCAACAATTTCAAAAGTAATCTTGATCCGATGCATCATCGCGATCACCGCAATCGGATCGTCCACATCGATCCCTTCCGCCAGCGCCTTCCAGGTGATGCCGCGGTACATCGCGCCGGTATCGACATAGTTGTAGCCCAGCATCCGGGCCAGCGCCCGGGACACGGTGCTCTTGCCGCTGGCGGCGGGTCCGTCCACTGCCACGACCACGACCTTGTCGGTTGTCGAGGGGTTGCTCACTGTCGCAGTTGCTCCAGCTTTTCGAAGAAATTGGGAAATGTTTTGCTCACGCACTGTGGATTCTTAATCCGAATGCCCGGAACTTTCAATCCTAACACAGAAAAACACATCGCCATCCGGTGGTCGTTGTACGTTTCAATGTCCGCGCCATGCAATTGCCCCGGTTTTGCAGGCCAAACCGTAAAACCATCCTCATGCTCCTCCGCCTTCGCCCCAACACGTTGCAACTCTGTGACCATCGCCTTTAGTCGATCTGTTTCCTGCAGTCGTAGTCTCGATGCTTGGTTGATCTGAATCGGTTGATCGCCAAACAAGGCGCAGATCCCCAGAGTCAATACACTGTCACCAAGATTAAGGAACCTGGACACTTGAATTGTCTGTGGCCATCGCTGTCGAACCTCTGGAGAAAACCCTTGCAGCTCTTCAGCAGAGAGTTGGGTAGGCAAGTAGGTACGGAAGTTAAAATCAGGTTGGAGTGAAAACTCTGGCATGGCCGCGACTGATATGTGACCACCGCAGATAAACTCTACAGCCCAGAAATACGAGGTGCTGGAAGCATCCGGCGCGATAAAATAGTTCGACATGTCATGAGCCAACATATCGTGTGTCATGAAGACGTATTGAGGCTCGAATTGCTCCCCAAGTTCCTCGAGTTGCTTCTCCAGTTTAAACGAAATTTTAAGGCGAGCGGGTCGTGAGATTAATTCCAGTGCACTCGCGAATTGACTCGTGCTTACGTTACTTATAACAACTTTTCCTTCACGCAAACCATTTGCGTTAATTCTGGCTGGGAGAGATCCGGCATTGCTTTCGATGGCCGCACCTTGTTGTATCAGCACGTCAAAGAGTTCCTTCATTGGTCGTTCGTGCATGCGTGGATCGCCGCGAATCGTGTACTCGCCGTGACCAAGGCAAACCAGCGCTGTCAGAAACCGAGCGGCAGTGCCCGCATTACCAACGTACAGTTCCGCCTTTTTCGCGGGAATCTCGCCGTTGTGCCCAACTACCGTGATGGTACGATTGCACTCCTCGTTTGGATCTGGCTCAACCGTTACTTCAAATCCAAGTTTCTGCAGGGAATCCACCATCACCTGCGTGTCGTCAGCCCACAGCGCGCCGCGCAATGTGCATTTGCCCTTGGCGAGCGCTGCTAGAATCAACGCTCGGTTGGTGATGCTCTTGGAACCGGGCACGGTGATCGTGCAATTCGGCGGCTTCGCCAGCGGTTCGATGGGGTAAGGGTCAGGCAGAGGCTTCACGTCTTGAACCTCAACTCATCACGAAAATGTTTGGCTCGTTTCAGCATCGTGCGCAATTCGACGGTATCGGAGTTTTCGACAGCAGCTCGGAGTTTGACGAGTTCCTCAATCAATTGATCGAGTGCGCGGCCGATTTCCACGCGATTTTCCAGGCAGATTTCCGTCCACATTTCGAACGGGCCGCTGGCGATGCGCGTGAAATCCTTGAAGCCGGGGCCGACAAAGTTGAGTGGCTTATCGCCGTTGTTGCAGACGACGTTGACGACCGCGGCGGCGACGACGTGCGGCAAATGGCTGGTGCGCGCGACCATTTCGTCGTGCTCCAATGGTCCGAGCGTCTTCACCGAACAGCCGAGCGCCTTCCAGAAATCGTAAACGACATTCAGCGCCGCCTTGTCCGTGTCCTCGCGCGGGGTAACGATGCAAACGGCATTCTCGAAAAGGTCGCGCTTGGCGGCGTCGATGCCGGACTGTTCCGAGCCCGCCATCGGATGAGAGCCGACGAAACGGGCGTGGCCTTGCAGCGCGTCGGAAAGCGCGGTCACGATGGTGTATTTGACGCTGCCCACATCCGTTACAATGCAACCCTTGGGCAGGGAAGGGCGCATCTGCTCGGCCAGCGTCTGCATGGCGCCGATTGGCGTGGCCAGTACGACCAACTCCGCATCTGCAACCGCTTTCGCCAGATCGGTCACCGCTTCGTCGGCCGCCCCGAGTTTGTAGGCCTGGTCTACGGCGTCGGGCCGACGCCCCCAAATAACGACCCGCTTGGCGACCTTGCGTTGTCGAGCCGCGAGGCCGATGGAACCACCCAAAAGACCGGGGCCAAGGATGGAAAGTTTGCCAAGCATCGAAGGCCGTTGTAACAGCAAACTTTTCATTTGGCAACATCACCGGATTCCACTTATAGTGCGGCAACTTTTGGAGCGCGAATTTGTCACTGCGCTCCCGGGGTTACAGGGAGGAATATGAGGAGGTTGGGGAACTTTCCCGTCGGCGCGCTGATCGTCGCCTACGGCGTGATTTTATTATTCGGCTCTTGCACGGCGCCACATCGCCCGAGCGTTGCGAGCCTGCCGCAACCACCACCGACACCGATACCAGCGCCGGTGCCGCGTCCAACGCGCGCTGCCGAACTGCGCGGCGTCTGGGTCAGCGATACGACAAAGCTAGACTGGGACAGCGCGACGGCGAACCTGCAGCGGGCAGGCTTCAACACGATCTTTGCCAATCTTGCCTCGGGCGGCGCGGCGCTTTACCCGAATAGCAGGTCTCTCCCCAGCATCGTGAGCGGTTCGCCCGACCCGGTCGCGCGCGGCATCGACCTGGCGCACCGACGCGGGCTGGCGGTGCATGCCAAGCAAATCGTCACGTTCATGTTCAAGGCGCCTCCTGCGTTCCAACGGGAATTGGTCGCGTCGGACCGCGTGATGCGCGGACCCGATGGGCATGCGGTCATGCAGGCGGGCTTCACGTGGTTGTGTCCCTCGCAGGAAGCGAACCGCGCATTGATCGCCTCGTCCGTGACGGAAATGGCGAAGCGGTATCCCGTCGATGGCATTCAATTCGACTACATCCGTTTCTGCGAACAGCCGTCCTGTTTTTGCGCCAACTGTCGCCGTGAATTCGAGCGTAGCATCGGCACACACGTGAAGCATTGGCCGGAAGCCGTGCTACAGGGCGTGTACGTCGCGCAGTTCAACGAATGGCGGCAACATGTCATCAATACCTGGATCGAAGATCTCTCCGCCCGCGCGCGGCAGGCACGGCCAGGCCTGGCGGTGTCGGCGGCCGTCTTCTCCGACCTCAATCGCGCGCGCGAGGAAAAAGCTCAGGACTGGAAGCTCTGGCTTGATCGCGGGTACGTGGATTACGTCTGCACAATGACCTACACACCCGATTTGCGCGATTTCGAATCCAAGGTGCAAAAGGAGCAGACGTGGGCGCCGCGCAGCAAGGTGGTCGTTGGCATCGGCAGTTGGAAGTTCGACCGCCTGAGCCAGTTGAACGCGCAAATCACCATGATCCGCCAACTCGGCGCGCCGGGTTTCGTGCTCTTTTCGTACGATGACTCGGCCGCGCGAAATTTCCTCCCCAATCTGGGCGCTTCCGGCACGAGATTCTGATACCAACACGCATGCCTTTTCCGCTTGCAAAGCCGTTGTCTGGTGGTTACAGTGCTTAGTCCTGCCCGAGTAGTGACGTGGCAGTACTAAACCGTCCCGGAAGGATTCGGGACATAAAAACACTAAACCAAAATCCAGTCGTTTAATGACTGGATGTCTCGCGCCACCAAAAGTCGTGCGGTCGCGGGATGAAACAACGGAGGATACATTGCCCAGTATAACAGTTGAAGAGTTGTTGGAAGCCGGGGTTCATTTCGGTCATCAGACCAAGCGGTGGAACCCCAAGATGAAAAAGTTCATTTTTGCCGCGCGTAACGGAATTCACGTTATCGACCTCAACAAGTCCCTCACCCAGATCGAAATCGCCTGTGGTTTTCTCCACGATATCGTGCTCGGCGGGGGATCCGTTTTATTCGTTGGCACCAAGAAGCAAGCGCAACAGGAAGTCAAGGAAGCGGCCACGCGCACCAATATGCCGTACGTCGTGGATCGCTGGCTCGGTGGCACCCTGACGAATCTGCGCACCATCCGCAACAGCGTCAAGCGGATGCAGGAAATCGACCGTCTCCTCGAGTCGCCCGAAGGCGAGCATTTACCCAAGAAGGAAGTTGCGTCCCTGCGTCGCGAGCAGAACAAATTGCACCGCAATCTCGACGGCATCGTGAAAATGGAGCGGGCGCCCGCCGCGATGTTCGTGATCGACATTATGCGCGAGGCCATCGCGATCCACGAAGCGAAGCGCCTCGGCATCCCGATCATTGCCGTTGTGGACACCAATTGCGATCCCGATCAGGCCACGTACCCGATTGCCGGCAACGACGACGCCATTCGCGCGGTCAAGCTCATCACGAATGTGATCGCCAATACCATCGCCGAGGCACAGGCCGAACTGGGCAAGAAGTACCCGGCACCCGTCGCCGCCCCCGCGCCTGTGGAGGCTGTTCCGCCGCCCGCCGAGCCGGCGTTGACTCCCGAGGAATCAGCCGTCTCAGCCTAGCCGGTTTACGACGCCAGAAATCAAGATGACTACGACAACCATGCAAGCAATTGACTCCAAGGTCGTGAAAGAACTGCGCGATAAGACCGGCGCGGGCATGATGGACTGCAAAGTGGCCCTGCAGGAAGCCAAGGGCGACCTGACTGAGGCCGAGAAGATCCTCCGCAAAAAAGGGATCGCCGTCGCCGGCAAGAAGGCGGGGCGCACGGCCAATGAAGGTTGCATCGCCAGCTACATCCATCACGGCAGCAAACTTGGCGTCTTGGTGGAAATCAACTGCGAGACGGATTTCGTCGCGCGCAATGAGCATTTCCGCGAACTCGTCAAGGACATCACGCAGCACATCGCAGCGGCCAACCCCAGCTATGTGAAGCGTGAAGATGTTCCCGCGAACATTATCGAAGGCGAGAAGGAAATCTACCGCGCCCAAGTGAAGGACAAACCGCCGCAAGCTGTGGAAGGCATCCTCAAGGGCAAGTTGGAGAAGTTTTATTCCACCGTTTGCCTGCTGGAGCAGCCCTTCGTGAAGAACCCGGAGATCACCATCAAGGACCATCTCACCGCGAAGATTGCGCAGTTGGGCGAGAACCTGGTGATCCGACGCTTCACCCGCTGGCAATTGGGTGAGGAAATTCCCGGCGCAACGCCGACCGCCTGAGCCACGGAGACGACCAAGGATGACGACGACATCCGCAGCGCCACCCAAATATCGGCGCGTGATGTTGAAGTTGAGCGGCGAAGCGCTGATCGGATCACGCGAGTACGGCATTTCACCGGAAACCTGTGACTCCATCGCACAGGAGATCAAGGAGCTTCAGGAGCTTGACGTCCAACTGGCGGTTGTCATTGGCGGCGGCAACATCTTCCGCGGGCTCGCGGGGACCAAGCACGGTTTGGACCGCACCACCGGCGATTACATGGGCATGCTCGCCACGGTGATCAATGCGCTGGCGCTCCAGGACGCATTGGAGAAGAACGGAGTCCACACCCGCGTTCAATCCGCCATCGAGATGCGCGCCGTGGCTGAACCGTTCATCCGCCGTCGAGCGATGAGACATATCGAGAAGGGCCGCGTGGTCATTTTTGCCGGCGGGACCGGAAATCCTTATTTTTCAACCGACACGACCGCCGCCCTGCGTGCGGTCGAGATCAGCGCGGACGTTTTGTTGAAGGGCACACAGGTCGACGGGGTTTATTCGGATGATCCCCGCACCAACCCTCAGGCCAAGCGGCTCACCCAATTGACGGCCATGGAGGCCATCCGCAAGCGATTGCGGGTCATGGACACGACGGCTTTTTCGCTCTGCATGGACAACCGGCTTCCGGTCATTGTTTTTAATCTGTATAAAAACGGCAATATTCGGCGCGTCGTCGCCGGCGAATCCGTCGGCACGTTGATCAAGAGTCATTAAGCGATGATCCCTAAAGCGATTCAGACTCACATCGAAGAACAAATGCAGAAGACAATCGACCGCATGCGAACGGATTTTGGCACCCTGCGGACGGGACGGGCCAGTGCGGCCATTCTTGAAAACATCCGCGTCGACTATTAC
>DATLVI010000006.1 GCA_035577545.1 Verrucomicrobiia bacterium | reverse complement strand
GGCCAGCGGCATTCATCTGACATGCGAGGTCGCGGGCCATCTCGGCGACAATACGGTCCGCACCGTGGCGATGAACCTGACACAAGGCCTCGTGCGCGGCATGGAAGCCATTGACACCGGCGCGCCGATCACGGTGCCCGTCGGCCCGGCGTCACTCGGCCGCATTCTTGACCTCCTCGGCAATCCCATCGACGGCAAGGGCCCCATCAACGCGAAGGTGAAACTTCCGATCCATCGCCAATCGCCACCGTTCGAGGAACAGGTGCCGGCGACGAAACAGTTTGAAACGGGTCTGAAATCCATCGACCTGCTCGCCCCGTTTGCCAAAGGCGGCAAGGTCGGCTTGTTCGGCGGCGCAGGCGTTGGCAAGACCGTCCTCATTCAGGAATTGATCCGCAATATCGCCAAGGAACACAGCGGCTATTCCGCTTTCGGCGGCGTCGGTGAACGTACCCGCGAAGGCAACGATCTCTATTTGGAAATGACCGAGTCAGGTGTCATCGCCAACACCGTGATGGTGTTCGGCCAAATGAATGAACCGCCGGGCGCGCGTCTGCGCGTGGCGCTCTCAGCCCTGACGCAGGCCGAATACTTCCGCGATTACGAAAACAAGGACGTACTGCTGTTCATCGACAACATCTTCCGCTTCACGCAAGCCGGCTCGGAAGTGTCCGCGTTGCTCGGACGCATGCCGAGCGCCGTCGGTTATCAGCCGACGCTGGGCACGGAAATGGGCGACCTGCAGGAGCGCATCACCTCCACCAAGCGCGGTTCGATTACATCGGTGCAGGCAGTATATGTACCCGCCGACGACATCACCGATCCCGCGCCGGCCACAACCTTCACGCATTTGGATGGTTCTATCGTGCTTTCACGCCAGATCTCCGAGCTGGGCATCTATCCCGCCGTCGATCCGTTGGCCTCGACCTCGCGGATTCTCGACCCGCTGGTAGTCGGCGAGGAACACTACAAAGTCGCGCGTGGCGTGCAGCAGGTGTTGCAACGCTACAAGGACCTGCAGGACATCATCGCGATCCTGGGTATGGAAGAATTGAGCGAAGAGGATAAACTTACGGTCTCTCGGGCGCGCAAAATCCAGCGTTTCCTGTCGCAGCCGAACTTTGTGGCCGAACAATTCACCGGCATTCCCGGCAAATACGTGCGCATCGGCGATACCGTGCGCAGCTTCCGCGAGATCCTTGAAGGCAAACATGACGATTTGTCGGAACAGGCGTTCTACATGGTCGGCGCTGTCGAGGAAGCCCGGGCCAAGTCCGAGAAGATGAAAGCGTAACCGCGTCATGGCCGACGAGAAGACATTCCCATTTGAAGTTCTCACGCTGCAAAAGCTCTTCCTGCGCGAAGAAATCCGCTTCGTCATCGCCCCCGGCCAGGAGGGCGTGTTTGAGATCCTGGCGAACCACGCGCCGTTCGTATTCGCGCTCAAGCCCGGCCCGTTGCGGATGCGCCTGCCCGACGGACAGGACCAGTATGTCGCCGTCGGCAGCGGGTTCCTCGTGGTGCAGAAGGAGCGCACGACGGTGCTCGCGCGCAGCGCCGAGCGCCCCGAGGACATCGACGTTGAGCGCGCCCGCCGTGCGCAGCAGCGCGCGGAACAACGGTTGCAACAAGCAGCTCCCGATTTCGACATGGTCCGGGCCAAGGCCTCCCTCCAACGTGCGCTTGCGCGTTTGAAGGTTGCGGACTATGCTGTAGTCGCGAAATGACCAGGATCTCTCAGGGTTGGGTCGGCTCGGATGTCGGGGCGCGAATTGCCGCACACGTTCACGCTTGGGAAAAGATCAAGCCTCTCGGCAACACCCGTCGTCTCGAAACGTACCCGTTCGTCGCCATTTCCCGTGAATTCGGTTGTGAAGCGCTGCCGCTGGCGCAGCAGTTGGTGGAACTCCTGAACGAACGCTGCCGCCCTTCCATTCCCTGGGTGTCCTACGACCGTGAACTGCTCGACAAGGTTGCCGAGGAGTTGCACATCGAGCGCGCGATCCTCGAGATGCTGGACGGCCAGCGCCGCGACGAAATGAGTGAGCTGTTCGACAATATCATCAACCGCAAAGTGGCCGACGCCGTGGTCGTGCGCAAACTCGCGGAAGTCATCCGCACGCTGGCCGTGCATGGGCACGCGGTCCTGGTGGGCCGCGGAAGTTCGCTCGTAACGCAGGATCTTCGCAACGGCATGCACGTCCGCCTGGTGGCGCCCCGTGCCTGGCGGGTGCACACCATCGCCACCGTCCGCGATCTGTCGTTGCGCGAGGCGGAGAAGGTCGTCGATGAAGGCGAGAAACAACGCCGGCACTATATTGACACTTTTTTCGTGCTCGATCCCCACCAGCCCTTTCTTCCCGACATGGTGATCGATAACTCGCGGTTCAACCTCGTGCAGATCGCCGAGATCGTGTTTGCCGCGTTGGGATCGAGATTCGGTGAGACGCTCGTTAGTGCATAAACAGCGCGTCACTTCTTCCAGTACGTCTCTTTCGCGCCGGCCTTCTTGTTGCTCCAACGGGCCAACGTGAAAAGCGCGTCGCTCAAACGGTTCAGGTAGGGAATCACAAATTCGCCGACAGTCTCCTCTCCGCCCAGGCGTACGCAGAAACGCTCCGCCCGACGGCAAATCGTCCGCGCGACGTGCAGCTGCGCGCCGACCGGGCCACCGCCGGGAAGGATGAACTCCAGCAAGGGTCCCAACTCTTTGGTCAATTCCTCGACCTGCTTCTCCAGGTCGATGACGTGCTGGTGCTCGATATGCGGCATGCCTTTTTGAAATTTATCTGGCGGCGTGGCCAGCTCCCCGCCGAGGTTGAACAAATTATTTTGGATATGGCCCAGGCGCGCATCGAGATCGGGATCGGTATTCAGGGACCGGGCAACGCCGATTGCCGAATTCAACTCGTCCACCGTGCCGAACGCCCAGACCCGCGGCGAGTCTTTGCTGACGCGCCCGCCACCGGCCAGCCCCGTCGTGCCGTCATCACCGGTGCGTGTGACAATGTTGGTGAGCCGGGCCATTGGCGTTCAGCATTTCTGGAATTTCGCCGGGATCAGGCACATAAACTTAAAGGCCTGGTCGCTGGCGTTCTTGAATTGGTGTTGTTCGTCGGCTGGAATGTAAAGAACGTCCCCGGGCTTGATCGCCACTTCCTTGCCATCACGCCAGACCGTCCCCTGCCCTTCCATCACAAAAATCTCATGCTCATAGGGGTGATGGTGCAACGGCGTATGGCCGCCGGGCGAAACTTCGAAAATGCGCATTGCGAAATTCGGCGCGCCATCGCGTGCCGTCACCACAAGCTTGACCTGGCAATCCTTCGCGCCATCCATGTCCACCTTCTCCGAAGGAATCTCTTTGACGCTGGCAATCTTCATGGGTCGTTCTCCGGTTGTTATTCTTAGCACAAACGCTATTGTGGAAGCCATGAAAAGCTACCGCAAGGAACTCTGGTTCAACATCCCTTCGCGACGCGGCTTCGTCAACCTCACGCCCGAGATCGAGACCTGTCTGCGGGAAAGCGGGGTCAAGGAAGGTCTGCTGCTCTGCAACGCCATGCATATCTCCGCCAGCGTATTCATCAATGACAACGAATCGGGCCTGCATCAGGACTTTGAAAAGTGGCTGGAGAAACTGGCGCCTGAGAAACCTCATTCCCAATACGCCCACAATACGGGCGAAGACAACGCCGACGCGCACTTAAAGCGCACGATCATGGGCCGGGAAGTAGTTGTCGCGATCACCAGTGGAGAACTGGACTTCGGCCCCTGGGAGCAAATCTTCTACGGTGAATTCGACGGTAAACGCCGCAAGCGCGTGCTCGTGAAGATTATCGGGGAGTGACGAAATTTCAGACCCGAACTTCTGATGCCAACTCGTGTTGGCGTTCGCTCGAGAAATGCCGCACGAGTACGGCCGTCAAGGCGAACACGGCCATGAAGGCCCAGTCACCAATCACGGTGCCGCGCAGGAACGGCAAGGCGGCGGCATAACATTCCATCAGGCCAGAGAACGTCTTCACGTAGGGCGCGTTTGCGAGATTCAATCCGAACAGCCAGACAGCGAAATTGCTGACCAGGAAGAAAAGAAATGGCGTCGCGAGCGCCGCGCCAATCTTGACCCCGGGTTTCCGTCCACGGGCCCACAGGCCAAGCAGGCCGACCAGCAGGAACGCGCCATAATCAAACGCGCGCGGCCAGTAGAAAGCGGGGTAACCCATTTGCATGTTGAGGATGATGTCCGTCAGCACCAGCACCGCCAGCGGCACCCACAGCGCAAAGCGGCGTCCGAGGTACATGCCGCCAACTAGGGCCATGGCGGCCAGCGGCGCGATGTTCCACCACTGGAACTCGTGTGCCGCCAGCCGGAAAATCCCCGCCCCCAACACCATCAAGATCGCCAAAATCATGGAATCATTCTGGGTGCGTCGCCGGTGAAAATCAACTCGAAAAGTGCCCTCACATTAGGTAGTTCCAGAGGGGCCGTTCGCGCGGTCCCACAAGCTGTGCTACCGTAAGGCCATGTTTCCGAGCGAACAGGCCTACCGCAGATTGCAGCGACGTATCGATCGCCTCAGCTTTCTCATTGTGGCCACGGACATTTCCGAGCGCGACATCGGCATCGAACGGCTGTTTCTGCGGACGGAAGCTGCCCGCCTGTTTCCCGAGCGGTTCCGCTTCTACGACATGCTCTACGAGAGCCGCTTCCGTAGATTGGTGGAGCAATTTCGCCACAAGCTACCGGGCAATTAACCGGCTCAATCCCTCCGCCACCGCGTCGGCGTATTCGCGAAAGATGCTTTTCATGGGCGCGCCGTTCACGTCACGGAGGCCTTCATAATCGCCCATCTGGACGCGTTGATAGACAACACGATTGTTCTGGTAGTACGGTTCGAGGAAGACGACGGGGCCGTTGACGAGCCGATTCGCCGCGAGGTTGCGGGCGAAGACGTACGGGTTATCACCCACGTGAACCGAGCCACTGTTCGGGCCATATTCCACAGGAGGAAGTTTCGTAGCGCGCGCGAGCGCAGTGGCAATCGCCCCGGCGGTGGCCAATTCCGTGGAGTGCGAGCGTTCCAGGAGTTTTTCCAGCAACCGCAGCTTCTGGTCGTCGTCTTTCAGTTCCGATGCGAGGTAGTTGCCATTGACGAAGACCACCAGGCGGTTGTCATCCACCAGATCCTGGCATTCATCCCACTCGATGGCGTTCACGTGGAGGCAGATCGTGAGGTCTGGTTTGATCTTTTCGTTCAACAGATTGGCGCGAGCGGCGATCTCGGAACTGCGGTAAAAGAGCAGTTCGGCGCGCTTGCGGACGGCATCGGCAAACGCAGCTTCGCGTTCCAACGGCGGGAAGGTGTCGAAGCGCATGGACGCTTTGATCTCTTGCTCGGCTTGCGCTTGGAAGTCCTCCGGCCGCTTGTCAGTCACGGGCTCAAAGTTGTCCTTGGTGAGGAACACCTGTGCTCCCGCCGCTTCGAGCCGCGTCTTGAGCAGGCGGGCGACCATCAGATTGAGTTCGGCCTCCTGCACCGGACGGTCCTTGCCACGCTCGAAGAATCGTTCCTCCATCCGCGCCCAGGCGCCGCCGATGTGGCCGGGATCCAGGGCGATCCGCTTGAAACGCAGGAGCGGAACACTGGGAGATGCGGCGGCGAATCGCAACGTGAAGAGAGCGTTGCTCTTTTCCGTCGCGGAAAAGATGGTGACCGAGTTCGTGCCAAAGCCCAGGTAATTCGTCAGCGCGCCGGATGGGCAATAGACCTTCGTTAGGAGAGTGTCAAACTCGGCGCGCGAAATCGTCTGCTGGTACCGTTCCAACACCGACCAATCAGCCGCCAGAGCCGCCGTGCTACCAAGGCTCGCAATGAACAGCGCTAGGAGCCGGGTTCGTCCCATTCGGCAGGGCTCCATTGGAGGATTTCATTGATCGCATCGAAGCAGTGAATGTTCTCGGACGCGACGTAGCGGTCGCGGTCGAGTGCCGCGAGTTCCTCCTGCATTTCCAACTCCGTGCAGTCACAGGCGTAGCTGTGCGTGGCGTTGAGCTTGCGGATGCGAGCGGCGCTGAGCGCATCGAGAAAATCGTAATAAACGCCCGTTTCTTCGTCATTCATCAGCGGCAGGGCGAAGAGCTGCCCGCCCGCGTCAAAGTCGTCCTCTTCGGCGGGCGCAAGGCGGAGACGATCGTCATCCAGTTCGGACTCAAGTTGGAACAACTGGAAAGCGTCCTCGAGGAGTTGACGCTGGAAACCGTAGGACTGGTATTCCTCCAGTATTTCGACCAGATACTCG
This sequence comes from Verrucomicrobiia bacterium, assembly GCA_035577545.1. Lineage (NCBI taxonomy): Bacteria > Pseudomonadati > Verrucomicrobiota > Verrucomicrobiia > Verrucomicrobiia bacterium. The sequence goes on along the minus strand of DATLVI010000006.1, from coordinate 8,329 downwards.
ACCTGGCGTGGGTCGAGCAGGCCGCGGGCGCCCTCGCCCCAGTACACATCCGTGCTGGCTTCATCGAGCCACCAGTTCATATCACCACCGAGGCGGACAACGATCCATTTTGGCGGCGTTGGTTTTCCTTTCGTCATACGACAGTCGAATCTTGCCAAATCTGCTTTGCATTTTGCAACGAGCATCGCCAGAATTCGCATCATGGGAAATGTCCTTGAATACCTAGGCAAAAAGCCGCAACTCGGCGCGGGCGTGTTCATCGCCGACAGCGCGCGAGTGATTGGCGACACACAGATCGGGGAACAGTCGAGCATCTGGTTCGGCAGCGTCCTGCGTGGCGACATCAACCGGGTCGTCATCGGCCATCACACGAACATCCAGGACAACAGCGTGTGCCACGTCGCGGACGACCATGCGTGCGTCGTGGGCAGTTATGTGACCGTGGGGCACCGCGCGATCTTGCACGGGTGCACGGTGCACGACGAGGTGCTGATTGGCATGGGGGCGGTGCTGATGAATGGTGTGGTGGTTGGCGAACAGAGTATCATCGGTGCGGCAGCCTTGTTGACCGAAGGATTGCAAGTACCGCCGGGTTCGCTGGTTTACGGAGCGCCCGCCAGGGTGGTCAGCGCCCTCAGCGCGACGGAACGCGTGAAGATCAAGGGTTGGGCCGAAAAGTATTGCCGGGTGGCAGGGAATTACCTGATCCCGAGAGCCGACCGACGGGCCTAGGAGCTGGTCGGCATCTTTTCCGTCCCGGCAACGCGCCCGCTGGTCAAAGTGTCGCTGTTGGCGGTGCGAATCTGAATCTGGTCGCCTTCCCCCGTGCGCGAGGTATCGAGCGCCCCGACGGGAACTTCCAGGACGTAAACAGACTTCTTGACGGCACACATACGATATGGGGGCAGGGCCTTCACGGCGCGGATGACGCAGAAGTCCTTATCGAGAAACAGCACGTCGATGGGAAAACGCATCGCGAACGTGTGAATGCCATGGCAGCGATCAATGAGCAGGCCTTCGCCCTTGTCGAGGTGCCCCCGGTTCAGCAACCCGACCATGCGCTTCAGGACGGTATTGGCGAAATGGCAATTGTCGGAGACGACTGTTTTCTTCGTGGCGTTAACCAAAACCATCGAAATCTACTCCTGCGCCTTTTACTGGAGTTGGCGCCAAATGCTCACGATTGCGGGTCCGAGCAAAACGATGAAGAGCGCGGGAAAAATGAACAGGACCAGGGGAAACACGATTTTGATCGGGGCCTTCATGGCCTGTTCTTGCGCGCGCTGGCGGCGACGGACACGGATCGAATCCGCCTGAATGCGAAGCGTATTGGTGATGCTGCCCCCCAGGCGACTGGCGTGCACCACGGCCGTAATGAACGTCTTCAGGTCGTCCACTCCGGGTCGATTGCCCAAATCCTCCAGGGCCTCCAAGCGAGGTTTGCCAAGGCGGATCTCATTCAGGGTCTTGGAAAACTCCTCCGCCAACGGCCCTTTGATTTTGCGCATCGTATAGCCGACTGCGGCATCGAAACCCATGCCAGCTTCGACGCTGATTGAAAGAATATCAATCGAGTACGGCAGGTTTGTTAGGATCAGGTCCTGCCGTGTCCGTATTTTCCTGCTGAGCACAAACTGCGGCAGGCCGTATCCGCCCACCGCTCCGAGCAGTAATAGCAGTATATTGGTCGGGTCCGTGTAGCTTAACTGTCCCCCTGGCGCACCCCTGACGATAATCACCAGGAACACCATGACGACGCAGGCGGAGGCACTGAACCAGCAGAGGCCAATCAATTGTCTCGCGGTCACGCGCGGGAAAAGCCCGGCCCTCACGAGCTTCTTGTGCGTGCGTTCGGACATCTCGGCCGGCGTGTACCCGCGAAAGAGTTTCGCCACGGAATCGCCGAGCGGCAACAGCACGCGCTGAACAAACGGTTTCGCCAACTCCTCTTCCGCCGTTTGGGCGTCCGCGATCATGATCTGTTCGATGCGCTTGCCGACGGTAAATTGATCCGACGTGCGGTAGAACCCCACTGCCGCGAGTATAATCGCCAAAATTACCGTAATGACGGTGAAGATAAACATATCAGACCTTCATGGAGACGATCTTGTAGATCATGTAAAACCCAATAAACTGCCAACCCACTGCCGACACCAGCATGACTACGCCCATCGATACATCGTGGCCCAGGAAATGCCACCAGATCGGAGGCCCAAACATGGAGTTAAAATAATCCGGGGCCGTCACGATCAGGACCAGAAAAACCACGAAGGGCATCAAACCGACCACGAACCCTGAGAGCTTGCCCTGCGTCGTCAACACACGCACATCTCCTTGAATGCGCAACCGCTCGCGGATCGTCTCGGCGACCTTTTCCATGATCTCGGTCAGATTGCCGCCGACGTCCTTTTGCACGAGGTAGGCGCCAATGACAATGTCCAGGTCCTGGCTGTTCACGCGGCGCCCGAGGTTCAACAGCGCATCGTCCACCGTCGTGCCCAAATTGACCTCCCGCAACATACGGTTCAATTCCTTGGAAATCGGATCGCCCATCTCTTTCGCAATAAGCTCCAGCCCCTTGAGGAAGCCGTAGCCAGAGCGCAGGGAGTTGGTCAACAACATAAGCGCATCGGCCAATTGTCGGACGAACTTGGCGCGGCGCCGGTTCTGATGCACGCGCACGAACATAATCGGCGCGATAAAACCAATCACAGCCAGGATGACCCCGCTATGGAAATAGCCGAAAAAGTAGCGGCCGATTATGTACCCCAGGCCCACGAGCACCACCCGCAGTAACAGATACTCGGTGGGACGCATCGGAATATCAGCGCGCGCGAGGTCTTCCTCCACCCGCAACATGTACCCGGACCCAAACACCATGTGCAAGAACCGCGGAAGCTGACTCAGCCTCTGCAATTCATCATCGGTGTTCCGCGCAGCTTCCTCTTCAATGTTGGCGTATGTCTCGAGACGCTCGGCCAGGATGGCACGCCGCCGCGTCATCTGCAAATACACGCCGTAGGCGAGCAACAGAACCGCCGCCACAACCAGAATGTAGATGACTGACAGAATGGGCATGTTAACGAACCTCGCTCGTTCTCTTAAAGATCTCTGAGGGCAAATGGATGCTCGCTGAATTGAAGCGGTCGATAAACTTCGGCACCATCCCCGTGGCTTGCATCGTTCCCAACACCTTGCCGCCTTCGCCGACGCCCTTCTGCTGGAAAGTGAACAGATCCTGCAAGACGATCACGTTGCCTTCCATCCCCTGGATTTCAGTCACGCTGATGACCTTGCGGCTGCCGTCGCTCAAGCGCCCGATTTGGACGATCATGTGCACCGCCGCGGCGATCTGCTCGCGGATGGCGCGCGAAGGCAGCTCCATGCCGGACATCATGACCATCGTCTCCAGGCGCGCCAGCGCATCGCGTGGCGTATTGGAGTGAACCGTGGAAATGGAACCTTCATGGCCGGTGTTCATCGCCTGTAACATGTCGAGAGCCTCGCCGCCGCGCACTTCGCCGACCACAATGCGGTCAGGACGCATACGCAGGCAATTGCGGACGAGGTCGCGAATTTTGATTTCACCCTTGCCTTCGATATTGGGCGGGCGCGACTCGAGCCGCACGACGTGAGGTTGGTGGAGCTTCAATTCCGCCGCATCCTCGACCGTAACCACGCGTTCGCCTTCAGGAATGAAGGACGAGAGGACATTAAGTAGCGTCGTCTTGCCCGCACCGGATCCACCCGATACCAGCACGTTGAGCTTGACCTTTACACAGGCGGCCAGGAAGGCCGCCATGCCCTGGGTCAGGGTGCCAAACCCGATCAGGTCCTCCACGGTGTACGGGTCGACCGAGAATTTACGAATCGTGAGCACCGGGCCGTTGAGGGACAGCGGCGAAATGATGGCATTCACGCGCGAGCCATCGGGCAGTCGGGCGTCCACCATCGGGCTGGATTCATCAACGCGGCGGCCCAGCGGGGTGACTATTTTGTCGATGACGTGGCGAATATGCTGGAGGTCACGGAATTGGATGTCTGTCAATTCAAGTTTGCCGAACCGTTCGCAATAGACCTGGTCGGGGCGGTTGACCATGACTTCGGTGACGGTCGGGTCGCGCAGCAGCGGTTCGATGGGCCCAAAGCCGAGAATCTCGTCGGCCATGTCGGAGACCAGCCGGTTGCGCATCTGGCGCGAGAACGGCAACTTTTCGGAACGAAGCTTCTCCTCGACCAATTCCTCGACGCGCCGACGCAACAGCGCCTCGTCGCCTTTTTCGAGAAGTTTCTGGTCAATATTCTGGATCAAGTACGCCAGAATGGCGTTCTTGGACTCGAGATATAATTGTGTGCTGATTTCCGGGGTGTTCGCCATAGTCCGCCACGCCTCACGCTAACTCACATTTATTGCATAAACGAAAACCATTTCCCTGATCGTTTCTTTGCAGACATGCCTGCCGGCGACACCATTTCCGCCAGGGTCAGGACCGCCCTCGACACGGGCTTGCCGGGGCTGGAGCTGACAAAAGCCTGGCCGAGGTTCACCGATGAACCTACGAGCCCGTCGTCACTGGGGATCTGTGTCGTCACTGGAAACTCCAGAATCGTCTCGACCTCCGACGCGGAGATTTCCTTCGAATTTGTGGAGCGATTAACGATGACGCGAATCTTCTCCTTCGGGTAATTGGCGGCAAGGAGATTCTTCAAGTAAAGCTTCCCGTCGCGCAACCGCGGTAAATCCATTCCCACGACCACAAGAATCAGATCCGAGTAATCCATCGCGGCAAGAGTGGACTCCAGATTGGCGTAGCCGGTATCGATGACCGTGTACTCGTAGTTCTCGCGCAAAGCTTCGAGGATGCTCTGCACCATATAGCGAGAGAGCGTCGAGCCGTCAAAGGTTCCCGTCAACGGGGCCGCCAGCACTGAGACACCCGACGCATGCTTGGACATGACGCTGTCAACGACATCGTAGTCAATGCCACCGAAACCCGGCAACAGATCGCCCAACGTGCGCTTCGGCGAAACATCCAGGAGCATGGCGACATCGCCGCCCCACAGGTTCAGGTCGACTAGCGCCACTTTTTCACTCACGCCGGCCAGGGCCACTGCAAGATTTGCCGCAATGACAGTCTTACCACAGCCGCCGCGCGGACCGGTGATGGTGATGACCCGTCGTTTCGCGGTTTCCGTCTCCACGGGCGCCGAGGGTGCCGTGGTAGTCGCGCGTTTCGCCGCCTTCGACTGGATGCCGTGGACTTTGCGGACTTCTTCGAGGAGCCGATCCACCGGGAACGGGTGGGTAAGGAATTCTTTGATGCCGGCGCGGAGCATCTTGTGCCAGACCTCCTGGCCCTCCGAGCCGGTCAGGATAAGGATCACACCCACTTCGGGGAGTTCAGACGAGAGCTGTTCCGCGACCGTTAGCCCGCTAACAATCGGCAGATCTTCTTTGATGAGCACGACGGATGGTCGGTGTCGCTTGACGAGTTCCAGGCACTCCTTGCCATCGCGCGCTTCTCCAATGACCTCGATGTCCTGCTCGTTGGCGAGCTGGCCCTTGAGCTTTTCACGCTCACTGAGCTCGTTTTCCGCAATGATGACGGTGATGCGATCCATAGTTCCAGCTTACAACGCTCTTGCCAGTATACGCCTATATATACCTAGCACTTTCGATACCGGCAAGCGCCAACGTCCCCGCCATTACTCCGCCGGTCGGGACGGAGAATAGTTTGTCGATGGCTCCTGGGCCGGGGTGCCGGTTGCCGGCTGGGCTGCAACGGGCGGTGTTGCCACTGTCGGTGCAGTCGCTGCCGGCTGCGCCGTCGCCGGTTTTGCTGTCGACGCAGGCTTCGTGGCCGGTGCCGCACTGGCCGCCGGTTTGGCTGCTTTCTTGGCCGGCTTCACGGAATCCTCGTCATTCACAGGAAAGCCCATGTGCTGAGGATTGTGCAAGCCCCAGTCATCCTTCTTATCCGGCGGCTCGATCATCTTTCCCTTGTTCCATGTCGTAACCCAATGCTGCAATCCAGGGGTCTTCGGGGCACTGGCCATGTCAACGTCGATGTCCTTGATCACTTCCGGTGTCATGAAAAACAGCACTTCTCGCTTGGATTGGTCGAACTGTTTGTCGCGAAACAGCGCGCCAATGACCGGAATCTCAGCCAGCCAGGGCAGCTTCCGCAGCACGTCGCGATTGACGTTGTTTTCCAATAAACCACCAATCACGATGGTTTGCCCGTCGTTGACTTGCAGCGTGGTATCGGCCGTTTTGGCACCGATAATCGGAATGCTATTCGCACCCGTGCCGATCACCTGACTGACTTCCGCATGAATGGTCGTGTTAATCCGGTTTTCGCTGTCGGCCGTGGGTTTGATCTTCATGCGCACGCCGACTTCCTTGAATTCGACCGTGAACGACTGGGGCAATTGCTGGATGATGGGAATCTCTTCGCCGACGAGGAAACTCGCTTCCTTCCCACTAAAGGTCACCAGGGTGGGCTCCGAAAGCAAGCGTCCATAGCTCTTTGTGATCAGCATATCCAACAGCATCGTCAATGTCACGGTGGTCGGGGTGATCGAGCTTCCCGCGGAGCCAAACTCGCTGGCGGTCGGGATAAAGCCATTCACGATCGATCCGCCGCCGATATACTGCATGGCGTACTGTACCTGGCCTTGCGGTCCAAACCATTGGAAACCGATGTTCTTGATGGCCTCTGTATTTACCTCCGCGATGCGGATGCGGACCTTGATCTGGCGGGGCTTCGTGACTTCCAAAAGATTGACGACTTGCGCCTTGTAAGCGCCGGCGATCAGCGCCGCGCGCTGCGCTTCGATTTCGTCGTTCACCTTCCCGTCAAGCACCAGCGCATCGCCAATTGCATGGACGTTGATGTTGTTGTTTCCGATCATCTGGCGGATGGTGACCGCTGCCGCGTCGTTGCCGACTTCAATACGATACATCAGGGTTGCCGAGTTATCGTTTTTGACAATCGTCAGGGTGGTGACACCGGCTTTCTTGCCGATAATGCTGAGTTCCTTGTCGGACAGATTGACGACGTCCGCGATGGACGGATCGGCCAGGGCAATTTTCGAGACGTTCTCGCTCGGAACCACTACGGACTCACCAACACTCACCTGGACGGTTTGCTGTTCAGCGCGGACGTCGGAAATCACCAATAGCCCGGCCAACAGCACCGCGATAATCCCCACTCCCCTCCATTGCATCTTCTTCATGTTACGCTGTCCTTTCCTTTTTCGAATTCCTGTGAACTCCAACTATTCTTGCGGTACGGTCGTCTCTTGTGAACCCCGGTAAACCTTGATTTCCGGCCGCTGGTTTCGTGGCGGACTGATGATGATCGGTGTCGACTTCAGCGTGTCGGGAGCCGTCGTAGAGAATCTAAGGGTATTGGGGCCGAGGAAATCCCGTGTGCCAACACCCTGACTCGCGATTACCGCTTTCTCGTTAATACCGCGTAGCGCCACCCGCAACGCACCGGCGCGATCCGCGGCCGTAAGCAATTCCGCTTCTTCCGGCTTGACCGCCAGCGTCATCGAACTCTTGGCGCCTTGCTTGCCCTGCTGATCGGTCACGCCCTCGTTGACGGCGAGCACGAGCACGTTTTGCAGGATCATCTGCGTGGTTTCCTGGTGCGCGACCGGATCCGTATAAGTGGCCAAAATATCAACGCGATCGCCGGGTTTTACGGAGCTACCGGCGGCCATGACTTCGCCGGCGCCGATGGCAATAGCGCGCATGCCGGGGGGAATGTCGAACGCCAGTCCTGGAGCCTGTCCCTGACCGAGGAGATCAGATGTACGAATTTGTTCTTTGGCCTTGATTCTCACCAACGTAGTATGTCCGTCCGCTTCCTGGGGATTTCGGATGACACCGTCGATAACAAGTTCTTTCGGATAGCGGGTCAAGGTAATCATTTCGCGGGTTATTTTGGTGCGAGCCGGGATATCCTGCAGCGCGGTAACCACTTCAGTCCAATACTTCTCGGACTGCAAATCCTGCTGCCGCTTCATATTCCAAACCAAGTAAATGGCGGCTATTGCCAAAACGACAGCAATCAAAATGATCCCGCCTGCACCAGATTTCTTAGCCATTGAGTCCTCCTTGTTCGACTTTGCGTGCTAAGGCAAGCAGATGCTGTGCCCTGCTGCAAAGAATTGCAACATCAAAATTGAGAAAAAGGGGACGGACAGAGAGGCCAGCCCGCGTCATAACAGGACAGGGTTTATTGCACCTGTTTGCGAACCAGAGGATTGGGTGCATCCACCGGGTTGCCGCCTGATCCTCCGAATGAACATTAACACA
>DATLVI010000005.1 GCA_035577545.1 Verrucomicrobiia bacterium | reverse complement strand
CGCTGATCTCACTGCTGACCTTGACCGCCTGGATCGCCCGCAATTATCGGGTCTTCGGTGAGTTCATTCCGTTGGCCACCGAGGGCGGCGATACGATGCTGGGTGGCAACAATTCCGTGGTCGCTTACAACCCGGATTACTATGGACACCAAGTTTTCCCAACGTTGATTCCGGAATATCGCGATGCCTTCGCTTCGTGTTCCAGCGAAGTCGAACGGGACCATCTGGCGGTCAATTTGGCCACACGCTGGCTCAAAGAACATCCCGACCGGTGGTGCTACCTGATTCAGGCGAAACTGCGGCGGTCGATGACCCCGTTTCTCCGGGGAAGCAACTCGACTTTGGCTCGAGTTGCCATGCTCGCAACCTGGGGGCCGGTGCTGGTTCTGTTTTTGCCCGCTTTCTTTCTCACGCTGCTCCCTTCCATTCGCAACCGCCAGCCGGAATGGTTGCTCCATTTGGCGATATTGCATGTGGAAGTAACCTGTGTGATTTTTTCTGGCATTGTCCGCTTTCGTTTTCCCATCGAAGGACTGTGCATCATTTTTGCCTGTGTCAGCGCGCTTTGGCTGTGGGACAAACTGCGGGGTGTGCATGCTGTCAAGACTTGAAGAATTCGCCGAGAGACTGAAGCCGCACTTTTATTTGTGGGTGGCCCTGGCGGTCGCCATCCCGCGGGTGGCATTCGTCGCCATTGCGCCGAACCGCATGGCCTACGGGAATGCCCCGAGCCTGTTGGCGCTCACGAAAAACATCGCCGAAGGCCGCGGTTACACAGATGAAGAAGGCAATCCCGATAGTTATTTTATTCCGGCGTATCCCTTCCTCGTGGCTGGCTGCCAGATGCTAACGGGCAATTCATTGCTGGGAGTGAAAATCGTTCACATCGTTCTCGATATTGGGACAGCGATAGCGCTGAGTTGGTTGCTACTGAAAACATGCCCGGCGCTTGCCGCGTTGTTTTTCACGACCACTTTCGCGTTGCATCCCCTCCTCTTACATTTGGGCAATAATGTAGATGACGAGCCCTTGCTCGTTTTCTTCGTCATTGCCAGTTTCGTGGCCTTGTATCGGGCCATTGACCTTTCCTCCTTGTGGCGTTTCGCGCTGGCGGGATTTCTACTCGGACTCGCGATTCTAACCAAGAGCACCCCCATTTTCCTGCCGTATGTTGCTACGGCCGTGATGTTCCTTGCGACCCGAAGGATGAAAACCAACCGCATGACCCACTGGCTTGCGTACTTGCTAGCGTCGATCACCGTACTCTTGCCGTGGGCGTACCGGAATTACGTGGTCTTCGGCCATTTCGCAGTCAGCACCCGCGGCATCGGCACGAATCTGTGGTGGGGCTCTGATCCCCGCATCTTCACCGCGTACGGCAAAGCCCAGCGCGTTACCGCGAATGAAATCGAAAGTGAAATGATCGCCCGGGGGATGCAGCCTCCGACGAACAACACTGTCTTCAATCGGGAACACTGGCGCCTGCAAATGGCCGTGCAGCAGTACAAGGACCTGCTGCATCAGCCCGCCGCCCTCATCGGGGTCTTGTTCCTGAAGGCCGCGCGAACGCTCTATGCCACGGAAGACCGTCCGTCCGCGCACCTACCGCTGATTCTGTTGCAAATTCCCACCCTTCTTCTGGCCATCTATGGGACAATTCGATTGTGGAAGCGGGCAGAAACCAAGGTGCTGGCGTGGCTGTTGGTCCTCTACATCGGGTATTATTACGGCGTAGTCTCCGCGGGGATGCCGATGGTCCGGTACTTTGTCCCCGCCATCCCCTTGCTGCTGGCTGCGGCTGCCGTCGGCTTGGTTGCGTTATTGTCCCCCGAAGGTTCCAAACTCAGGGCGGAAAAACATTGAGATCGCTGAAAAATCTCCTGCTCAACTCCGAGGTGCGCCCGGTGTGGGGGAACGCCGATGAAGCACAATTACTGGCGGCGTATGAGCGGGTCTGGAACCGTAAGTTGATCATCCGTCGACTATACGAAACCTGGTACGAAAACATCGCCGCCGAACTACGGCCAGGGTCGATCATTGAGGTCGGCGCCGGCACGGGCAATTTTAAACGCTGGCTTGAGACGCGTGGGCGCATGTGCTGGACCCTGGACATTCTGGCGGGCAAATATATTGATGTGCAGGCCGACGCCTTGCAAATGCCCCTGGCAACGAGAAGCGTGGACAACATTGTGATGGTGGACGCGCTGCACCACTTCGCCCGTCCACTGGCTTTCCTGAAACATGCCGCCGAGGTGCTGCGCCCGCGCGGCCGCCTCTTGTTGATTGAACCGTTCGTTTCGGTCTGGGGCCGGTTCGTCTACCGCTATCTCCATCACGAGCGCGTGGATTTTGATTTTGAGGAGTCCACCGTCTCGAAGGAGGCTTGGGATGGCAATGCCGCGATTCCGCGTCTCACCCTCGCACGGGTCGAACAGGAGGTCCGCGACCTGCGGATCAGGCGCATCAGCTACTGCGAGTTTCTCGCCTACCCGCTCTCGGGCGGGTTCTCGTACCGTTCGTTGTTGCCCGGCCCCGTGCTGCTGGCGCTCCACCGCCTCGAACAATCTCGCCTGTTCCAGAATCGCACACTATCGCTGCGAGTGATTGTCGTCCTGGAAAAAGCCGCATGAACACCGCCGCTTCCACACCCGATCGCAGTTCCATCGTGAGATATTTCGACACTCTCGCGCCCGCACGCGTACATTGGGTGGAGAAAAACCGCTATTACCACCAGCAATTGGGGAAGACGTTTGCCTTTTTCATCCCGCCCAACCGCTCGGTACTTGAGGTTGGTTGCGGCGCCGGCCAGTTGCTGGCCTCGTTAAAACCGGCGCGCGGCGTGGGAATCGATCTTAGCCCGAATATGATTCAGATCGCCCGCGAACGCCATCCACACCTCGAGTTCCGGGTGGACGATCTCGAGAACCTGCAGCTCGACGAGAAATTTGACTACGTTGTGGTTTCTGACGTGCTGGGCTTCCTCTATGACGTCCAGCGTAGCCTGGAAAACCTGCGCCGCGTTTGCTCGCCGCGCACACGTATCGTAATCTCCTACTACAATTTTCTCTGGGAACCCGTTCTCAATGCCGGTGAACATCTGGGGTTGAAGGCCCGGCAACCCATCCAGAATTGGTTGGGCGCCGCCGATGTGGCCAATCTCCTTGATCTGGCCGGTTTCGAGGTCATCCGCAAAACGTCCCGCCTGCTCCTGCCCAAACGCGTGCCGTTATTGTCCATGCTCTGTAACCGCTTTCTGGTAAACCTGCCGGTATTTCGCCATTTGGCCTTGACGTCTGTGATCGTCGCCCGCCTCAAACCTGAGCCGCGCGTCGATCAACCCAGTTGCTCCGTGGTCATTCCTGCCCGCAACGAGCGCGGAAACGTCGAGGAGGCCATTCGCCGCACCCCGCAGCTCGGTCGCCACATGGAGATTATCTTTGTGGAAGGCAACTCCGACGACGGGACCACGGAGGAAATCCAGCGCGCGATTGCCGCCCATCCCGAACGCGACCTGAAGTTCATCCCGCAGGGCAACGGACGCGGCAAGGGTGATGCCGTACGCAAGGGCTTTGACGCCGCAACCGGCGATGTGTTGATGATCCTCGATGCCGACCTCACCGTGCCGCCGGAAGAACTGCCGAAGTTTTATAAAGCCCTGATCAGCGGCCAGGGGGATTTCATCCACGGTTCGCGGCTCGTCTACCCGATGCAGGACCAGGCGATGCGTTTTCTCAACATCCTGGGCAACAAGTTCTTCAGCCTTGCCTTCACCTACCTGCTCGACCAGCGGTTTAAGGACACACTCTGCGGCACCAAAGTCCTCTACCGAGCGGACTACGATCAAATCGCCGCCAACCGCTCCTACTTCGACGATTTCGATCCCTTCGGTGATTTCGATTTGATCTTCGGTGCGGCGAAACTGAATCTGAAGATCATCGAGGTTCCCATCCATTATTTCGCCCGTACCTATGGCACGACCAACATCAGCCGTTTCAAACACGGCTGGCTCCTGCTGCGCATGTCGGTATTTGCCATGCGCAAAATGAAATTTGTCGAATAATGTGTGCCCTTCGTGCAACCGCCTAAAACTGTGATGCAAGTCGTACTCAGTCTGCGCGTGGGCGGACTGGAACGCGTTGTCCTGGACCTTGTCCAGAATGCCTCCGAGGAATTTCGGTTCGTCATTTGCTGCCTGGAAGAGCCGGGGGCCTGGGGTGGCGAAGCGCCGCGCGTCGTCACGCTTGGCAAACGACCCGGCTTTGATTGGCGGCTCTTCTGGAAGATTGCGCGCCTCGCACGCGCTGAAAAGGTCGATGTGATCCACACCCACAATTCCGCCGCCCACCTCTACGGGGCGATCGGCGGCAAACTCGCGGGTGTTAAAGTGCTGCACACGGAACACGGCAAGAACCTCGGCCAGGAAGCCCGTGCCTTTCGCCTGAATCGCTGGGCCGCACACTTCACGGACCTGACGGTGGCCGTCTCGGAGAAAATTGGCCGTGAGGCGCGTGAACAGGAAGGCGTAACTGCTGACCGCCTTGCAGTCGTCGCAAACGGAATTTGTGTGGACCGATTCCAGTTACCGCGATTGACCCCAGGGCGACGTGTAGGGACGGTCGGACGGATGGTGCCGGAGAAAAACCATGCACTGTTGTTGCGTGCCGTCGCCGCAATTCCCAATTTCGAACTGGTTTTCGTTGGCGATGGCCCCCTGCGTGGAGAATTGGAACGCGAAGCTGGTCCGCAGGCCCAATTCCTTGGTCAACGTGCCGATATCGCGAAGTTGTTGGCGGGATTCGATGTCTTTGTGCTCTCGTCGAGCACCGAAGGCATGAGTATCGCCCTGCTGGAAGCCATGGCCGCCGCGTGCCCGATCGTTGTTACGGCAGTCGGCGGCAACACGGAATTGATCGAACATGAAGTCACCGGACTCGTTGTTCCACCTGACGACGCGACGGCATTACGCGCGGCCATCGAACGACTCTTAACCGATCGCGAGCTGGCCAGCTGCCTTGGCGCCGCAGCGCGCGAGGTCGCCCGCCAACGCTACAGCGTCGCGGCGATGATCCAACGCTACGAAGAGCTGTGGCGGCGGTTGGCAGCATGAAACTGCTGTTTGTGTCCAACCTGTTTCCCAATGCCACGGAACCGGTGCGTGGCGTCTTCAACGCCCAGCAGGTTGCCGCGCTGTCGAAACTGTGCAAAGTGACGGTGATCGCGCCAACCAACCAAGCGATGGCGGACGAGAATCGTGCGGATGTAAGGGTGATTCATCCGAGGTTTTTTCATGTGCCTGTGCTCTCGCGTTCATTTAACGGTCGTCTGTTTGCGCGGGCCATCGAGCCTGTCATTCGCGGTGAACGATTCGATGTGGCGCTCGTGAGCTGGGCGTATCCCGATGCGTACGGCGTGATGCTTGTGGCCGAGAAGTTAAACTTTCCTTTCGCCACAGCGGTACTCGGAAGCGATGTGAATGTGCTTTTTGAGAATCCAACGCGCAAACAACAGATCCTGCGTGCCTTGCGTGCCAGCCGCGTGGTCTTTGCCAAGAGCAAGGCCCTGCAGTCGCACCTCGCCGCCGAAGGAGTTGAATCGGTGATCGATTACAACGGAATTGACCGCGAAAAATTCCAACGTCGCGACCGGGTTGAAGCGTGCCGTCAATTGGGGCTCGATCCGAAACGTCGTCGCGTGCTTTACGTTGGCAACTTATTGCCCGTTAAAGGACCAACGGTATTGGCGCGCGCCGCCGAGCGATTGCAAGACACCGAAGTTGTCTTTGTCGGTAGTGGTCCGGAAAAGATTGCTGCATGCCGATGCGTTGGTACACGGCCACACGAGGAGATCCCGTTGTGGATGAACGCCTCCGATGTGCTATGCCTGCCGAGTTTGAACGAAGGGCTACCCAACGTGGCGCTCGAAGCCATGGCGTGTGGTTTGCCTGTGGTCGCCTCGAATGTCGGTGGCTTGCCCGAAATAGTACAGGAAGGCGTGAACGGTTTTCTGGTGGCACCCTCCGACTCAAATGCGCTTGCCGAAGCGCTGCGGCAGGCGTTCGACACGAAATGGGATCACGATGCAATCCGCGCATCCGTCTCACAATTCGATTGGGATGTGAATGCACGCGCGTTGCTCCGTGTGCTGGAGAAGATTGTTTGCAACTAGAACTGCAAATTGCCGACGCGCTGCGTAACAGCCCCGCAATCTGGAAACTCCATGCGGTCGGGCTGCGGTTGCAGTCGCTTGCGCAATCACAACCTGAAGACAAACTGCTGACTCTCGCGCAATCCTATCGCCGCTGGCCGTCACGCTCATTGGAACAACAACTCGCACCGTGGCTGACCCCGGAACATGCCGCGATCTGGCGGGAAAAGAGAATCGGTTGGTCGCGGTATCGTCAGCAACTCTCCTCCCCGGTAATCACCAAGAGCCTAATTTTGAAAGCCCCGGGCGTGGACGGCGAGAAAGGCGTGCTGTACGTCTCGTTCGAGTATAATTGGTTACGGCTACTACAGCATTTTGAATTAAGACATTTGCTTGAGGATTACTTCCTGATCGGCGCGTCGTCATGGTCGCCTCCTGATTTTCCCGCGCACTGGGCGCTGGCGCGTGTGGGACCTGACCCGGTATTCATGCAGATTTCCAATCCGTCGGACATGGAATTGTACGCGCGTTTTGATCACAAGATTCGGCCGATTCCGATTATGGCGAGCGATTGGATCAATCCTGATTTCTACGAGCCAAAACCCCACAACCAGCGCGAGATTGACATCCTCATGGTCGCGGGTTGGTCACACGTCAAGCGTCACTGGCTCCTGTTCCGCGCCCTGCGCAAAATGTCGCAACGACTTCGCGTTGTGCTGATTGGTCAGGATGCAGATGGCCGGACTGCGAACGACGTACTCCGCGAGGCGAAGGCATTCGGCGTGGCGGACCGCATCCAGATGATCCGGGACGCCAACATCAATGAAGTGACAAAGCATCAATGCAACAGCAAGACGTCGATCATCTTGAGCGCGCGCGAGGGATCGTGTGTGGTCGTGGCGGAATCGCTTTTTGCTGACGCTCCCGTGGCAATGATGGAGAATGCACACGTCGGGTCGCGCACCTACATCAACTCCCAAACGGGCGTATTGCTGCGGGCTGGCGCGATGCATACGCAGCTTAATGAAATGCTGGAGCATTCCGCGTCGTTTTCACCGCGCACGTGGGCGCTGGCAAATATTGCCAGCACCCGGACGACCGAAAAACTGAATGGTATTATCCGTGACTATTCTCTAGAACGCGGGTTGCCCTGGACGAGGGACATTGCACCCATGTGCTGGCGACCGGACCCTGTTTACATGCGGATCAGCGGCAAAGAGCAACTACAAGGCGCCTACGCGGCCCTCCAAAAACGCCACGGGGTCGTTATTGCCGGACATGAAGTCCATCTTCAAACGGAACCACAAACATTATGAGAATTAGCGTCTTCGGATTGGGTTATGTTGGTTCCGTCACGGCGGCCTGTTTCGCGGACAAGGGGCACGACGTCATCGGCGTTGAGGTGAATCCCGATAAACTGGCGCTGTTCCACGCGGGCCAGACGCCGCTGTTCGAACCCGGGCTGGCCGAACTCTTGGCGAACACTCACGGCGCCGGCCGCTTCGGTGCGACCGCAGACGCTGCCGAGGCGATTCGCAGCTCCAGCATCTCGTTCATTTGCGTGGGCACGCCCAGCAAGAAAGGCGGACAGGCTGATTTGTCCCACGTTGAACATGTCTCGCGTGAAATTGGCGAAGCGTTGCGCAGTAAACAAGGAACGCACACGGTGGTGGTCCGCAGCACGATGTTGCCGGGCAGCATCGAGGGCATTGTCATCCCGCAAATCGAGGCGGCGTCCGGCAAACACGAGGGCCGGGATTTCCATGTCGTGGCCAACCCCGAATTCATGCGTGAAGGCTCGGCGATCCGCGATTTTTACGAACCGCCATTTGTCGTCATCGGCGAGCGCCTGGCCGGGGCGGGCGATGCGCTCGCCGAACTGTACCGCTGCATGGATGCGCCCCAGGTGCGCATCACGATTCGCGCTGCGGAAGCCATCAAGTTTGCCTGCAACGCGTTTCATGCGATGAAAATCACCTTTGCCAACGAGATCGGGCAATTCTGCAAGGCCCACGGCATCGATAGCCATGAGGTCATGGACATCGTTTGCCGCGATACGAAGCTTAATATTTCCAAAACGTATCTCCAACCGGGCCTGGCGTACGGCGGTTCTTGTCTACCGAAGGATTTGCGCGCGCTCATCGGACGGGCTCGCGAGAACGATGTCGAACTGCCCATGCTGGAAGCGATCGCGCGCAGCAACCTCAGCCAGATCCAGCGGACGATCGACTTCATAACGGAGGTCGGCCACCGCGAGATTGCCATCCTGGGATTGAGTTTCAAAGTCGGCACTGACGACTTGCGGGAAAGTCCCCTTGTCATTATGGCCGAGACGTTGCTGGGCAAAGGTTTCAAATTGGCAATACACGATTCCGATGTGGAACTGACCCGTTTGACCGGCGCCAACAAGCGGTTTCTTGAAGAAAAACTGCCGCACATCAACTCGCTGCTATCGGCCTCGCTGGAGGAAGTCGTTGCGCGAAGCAAGACGCTCGTCGTCTGCAAGAACGCTCCCGAGTACCACGGGTTGCCGCGATTGATTTCTCCGCATCATCATGTTGTCGACCTCGTGGCTGCACTGAAGAACGCCAAAATCCCCACCGCGCAGTATCACGGCTTGTACTGGTGAGAATCCTTACACTGATCTCGAAATTCCCGTGGCCGCTCACGGACGGCGCGGTCATTCGCGATTTCAACCTCCTGCGCGAAGCGGCGAAGCGTCATGAGATCTCTCTGCTTTGCTTCTTGTTCAAGCCAAGCGACCGCGAGCAATTCGACGCGTTACGGCCCTTCTGCAAGAAAATCGTCGGTCTCGACCTTGTGCGAACGAAGGGACGCGCACTTGTCAACGCCGCCCAAAGCCTGGTCACCGCCGACCCGTTTATCATCCGCGAGTATTGGAGGCCCGAGATGGCGCACGCGCTGGAAAAGTTCGCAGACGAGGAGCGCATCGATGTCATCCACTCGCACTTCCTGCACATGAGCCAGTATGTCGGCCACAAACGCGGGGCCGCCTTTGTGCACGATGCCCATAATCTGGAACACGTTCTCTGGCAGCGCATGGGGCGCACTACCGCCAATCCCCTCAAGAAGGCGTTCATTCAGACACAGTACGGCAAATTGGTGCGACGTCAGCAGGACGTGGCACGCGCCAGCGAGAAGTGCGTCGTGCTTTCGGATGAAGATCGCGCGGAGTATAGACGCATCTGCCCGGAGGCCGACGTGACGACGGTTCCCAACGGCGCGGACGTCGAATACTGGACACCGCGTGACGACGCTGTCGAGCAGGGGTCGATTCTTTATTTCGGCAACCTCGGTTGGCCGCCGCAGGCCGACGCCGCCATTTACTTTCACGACAAGATTCTTCCACTTATCCGCCGACAGGTGCCCGACGCGAAGTTCTACATTGCGGGGCAAAACCCGCCTGAAAACGTGAAAGCCCTCGCGAGCGACCGCGTCATCGTGACCGGCTTCGTGCCGGATATGCGCGAGTACGTCGCCCGGGCCACCGTCATTGTCATGCCATTGCGCGCAGGCGCGGGCACGAAGCATCGCGTGTTTCAAGCGTTGTGCATGAAGAAGCCGGTGGTCTGCACCGCCGTGGCAGCCGAAGGGATTGCACTGACGCACGGCGAGACGGCGATGCTGGCGGATGATCCGGAAACATTTGCCAGCGCCACCGTTTCCCTGCTACAAGATGCGGCGCTGCGCCAGCGGCTCGGAGAACGGGGCCGTCAGCTTGTCCTCGATCGCTATGACTGGCGCGCGATCTACGAACATCTGGAGGAGGCTTTTCAGGAGGCGGTTCGCAAACGAAAATGACCAACGGCAAGAGCTATCGTGTCGGTCTCGTTGGCGCGGGGTACGTCAGCGAGTTTCACATCAAGGCGCTGAAGCGCCTGTCCAACGTGCGCCTGGTTGGCATCACCGACCTCGATGTTGCGCGCGCGAAAGCCACGGTGCAGAGTTTTGGCATCGCCGCCTTTCCGTCGCTCAAAGTGATGGCTGCCGAGGGCCTCGACGTCGTCCACGTGCTCACACCGCCGACGAGCCACGTGGCGGTCGCTCTCGAAGCGCTGTCACTGGGTTGCCATGTACTTGTGGAAAAGCCCCTGGCCACGAGCGTCGAGGATTGCGACCAGCTCATAGCTGAAAGCCAGGCGCGCGGGCTGCGTGTCTGCGTGAACCACTCGTTGCTTGGCGATCCTATTGTGAAGCGCGCGCTGGCGTTGGTAAAAGCCGGGGCGATTGGCGAAGTCCTCACCTTTGATTACCTGCGCAGTTCGAATTACCCGCCCTATCGTGGCGGCTCGCTGCCCTTACATTATCGCGAGGGCGGCTATCCGTTTCGCGACCTCGGTGTGCACGCTTTGTATTTATCACAAGAGTTTCTCGGGAACATCGAAGATGTCCACGCTGAATTCCGCGCCTCGGGCGTGAAGGACAGCGATCCGGATCTCCACTTTGATGAGTGGCGGGCGATTGCGCGTTGTGCGAAGGGTACCTCCAATATCCAGCTTTCCTGGAACGTCAAGCCGCTTCAGCACCAGATCATCCTCCAGGGCACTCGCGGCACATTGCGCGCTGACCTCTTCGCGATGTACCTCACCCGTCGCCGCCACACACTATTGCCAAAGGCCGCCGAGCGTGTCGTGAATGCGTTGATCGAATCGATTTCGTCAGCAGCGCAATTAATGTGGAACGCCGCGCTCTTCATCGCAGGTGAAGTCCAGCCTTATCAGGGACTCCACAATTTCGTCCACGCGTTCTACGAATCCCTTACCACCAGCGCATTAATGCCGGCAACCCTGGAACAAGGCCGCGAGGTGGTTCGGTGGACGGAGCGGGTCGCGCGCGATGCCGATCACGCCAAGGCGAAGCTCTACAGTCAATATCAGCCGAGCGGGCGTCCGGTTGTGGTCGTGACAGGCGCGAATGGGCAGCTCGGCCGCGCGTTCGTCAATCGTCTCATCAAGGAGGAAGAGTTCGTCCGCTTGTTTGTGCGGCGACTGCCTCCTTCTGAAATCCTGCATCATCCGCAGGTCGAAGTTGTTCTCGGGGACCTTGGCGATCCGGCAGCCGTTGACCGTGCCCTGGAAAATGCCACGGCGGTGTTTCACATCGGCGCTGCGATGGGCGGCGGCTGGGCAGCACATGAAGCGGCGACCATTACCGGCACGCGAAACGTCGTCGACGCGTGCCTTAAGCGCAACGTTCCGAAGATGGTTTACATTAGCTCCTTGTCGGTGATCGATTGGGTGGGACACCCGGCCAACCAGCCGGTCACCGAGTCCGCGACACTTGAGCCCGCCCCGCAGCAACGCGGCTACTATACGCAAGCCAAGCTCGAAGCCGAGCGCATCGTGCGCGCCGCAGCGCAGGAACGCGGGTTGTCGGCAGTCATTCTACGTCCGGGCCAAATTTGGAATGAGACGAGCCCGCTTATTTCCGCAGCTGTTGGCATCCGCGTCGGCGGTCGGCTCGTGGTGATCGGCGACGATTCGAACCTGCTACCGCTGGTGCACATGGACGATGTTGTCGAGGCCATCGTACTGGCTACACAGAGTACCTTTCGCAGCGGCGAGGTTTTCCAATTCGTGGACGACGAACTGATGAGCCGCGAGGAACTCGTGCGTTTGTACACCGTCAAACGTGAACCACGATTGCACGTGTGGCGAATCCCGCTGAAGTTGGCCTGCTTCGCCGCAAGCGGCATCGAGGCACTCGCCAACCTGCTGAAACGCCCCGCGCCGATCTCGCCGTATCGCCTGCGCTCCGCCGTCGCGCCGCTTGTGTTCGATTGCACCAAAGCGCGGGAGCAACTGGGCTGGCAACCGCGAGCGCACACTCGCGAATCGCTGCGCAAGCTGTTGACATAGAATGCACCCTTCGCCTCGCTCGGAATGACGACTCACTGGGTCACGGTCTTTTTCGTATCAGCCGGGGCGATCGTTTACTCCTACGCGATCTATCCGTTGTTGCTGGCATTGGTGCCGGTGCGTCGCCGCGAACAAGTTCCCGAACCCGCCGAATGGCCGTCAATCTCGGTCGTGATCAGCGTGTACAACGAGGAAAAGCACATCGTCCAGCGCATCGAAAACCTGCTGGCGCTCGACTATCCACGCGACAGGCTCGAGATTCTGATTGGCTCGGACGGTTCGACCGACCGCACGAACGAACTGGTGCGCCGGTTCAGCGACCCACGCGTGCAGTTGTACGAATTCGGGCAACGCAGTGGAAAGCCGAGTGTGTTGAACCGGCTCATCCCACAAACGCGCGGCGAGTTGCTTGCGTTCAGTGATGCGAATGCCCTGTTTGCGCCCGATGCGCTACACAAACTCGCCCGACATTTCCGCGACACGCATATCGGCGGCGTCTGCGGGCGGTTGCAGTTCCACGGGGAGAAGAGTGAGACCAACGAAGGCCCCTACTGGAAACTGGAGACGTATCTGAAAACGCGCGAGAGTGTGCTCGACTCGTGCCTCGGCGCAAACGGAGCCATCTACGCGATCCGCAAGTCGTGCTGGCCCGACATTCCTGACAATACTTTTGTAGACGACTTCGTCATTGGCATGCGCGTGCGCGAACAGGGAGCCCGGGTGGTCTACGACCGTGAGGCTGTAGCCACGGAAGAACTGCCGCAATCGGTCAGCCACGAAATGACGCGGCGCATCCGTATCGGCGCGGGTGATTTCCAGGCCCTGTTCCTCTGCTGGCGCTCGCTGCTCCCCTGGCGCGGATTTCATTCGGTCGCTTTCTGGTCGCATAAAGTTTTGCGGTGGCTGTCACCCTTTTTCATGGCGGCGGCATTGATCGCAAACATCGCGCTTCTTCCCCGCCCGCTTTTCACGGTGTTGATGGCGCTGCAACTGGCTTTCTACGCGCTGGCTGCGGTCGGCATGTTGCGGACCGGACGGAAGATCGTTTTGTTCAGCGCCCCGCACTATTTCGTGACCATCAACCTCGCCCTGCTGCTCGGGTTCTTCCGTTTCATCACCGGCACACAACAAGCAGCGTGGAAACGCACCGCACGGTAGAATTTGCAGAACGATCATGGCCATGCTGAAGAATATCCATCTCTGGCTGCCGAGCTACCTCTCGCGGCGACCGCCGCAAGCGGTCACGCCGACGCACGTCTTCTTTTGCTTCGTGGATCACTACGAGCCCTTATGGAACAAGGTGTCGCGTCATCAGGGGTTGGAGCGGGTGGAGCATTGGTTCGAGAATTATCCACGGATGGCGGACAATTTTCGCGATGCGGACGGACGTCCGCCGCAGCACACGTTTTTCTATCCCGCCGAGCAATACGTGCCCGAGTACCTGGACCTGCTGGCGCGGGTTTGTGCTCGCGGCCACGGCGAAGTTGAAATCCATTTGCACCACGACAACGATACCGCCGACAGCCTCCAATCCACGCTTAACGCTTTCAAAGCGAATCTGGAACGCCACGGGTTTCTTTCCAAGGGCCGTTACGGGTTTATCCACGGCAATTGGTCGCTGGACAATTCGCGCGCGGATGGTCGTTGGTGCGGAGTGAACAACGAACTGCAGGTTTTACGCGACACCGGCTGTTACGCCGACTTCACGCTCCCGAGCGCGCCGAGCGATTGCCAGACGCGCAAGGTCAATTCGATTTATTACGCGACCGACGATCCTCAACAACCGAAATCACACGACACCGGCGCGGACGTGTGCGTTGGTGGCCGGCCGAGCGGCGACCTGTTGATCGTGCAAGGCCCGCTGGCGTTGAACTGGAGCAGCCGCAAATTCGGCCTGCTGCCGCGCATTGAAAATGGCGAGGTGGCCCGCAATGCGCCGGCTGTCACCGACCGCGTGGATAACTGGGTGGCGCAACGGATCGGCGTCGCGGGCAAGCCTGATTGGGTCTTTGTAAAAGTTCATACGCATGGCTGCCAGGAAATGAATTTCGATGCGGCGCTGGGGTCGTCCGCAGCAGAAATGCACCGGCATCTGCAGAAGAAATACAATGACGGCACGAAGTTTGTGCTCCACTACGTCTCGGCCCGCGAAGTATTCAACTTGATCAAGGCCGCGGAGGCGGGCCAGACGGGCGATCCAAATCGGTATCGCGATTATGTACTACCTCCCCCGCCCGTTGTCGGAACAGTACGGCGAGGAACCAAGCTTTGAACGATAAGATTCGACGGTTTGTGGGTCGGGTTGCGCGCACCCTTGATGTCATCGCGGCACTGGTTGTCCTGCTGCTGATCGTCCTGGCGGTGTCCGGTCCGCCACGGGGTATTGTGGACTGGTTGGAAATGCCCGAACTCGCGCCGCAGGAAACGCCGCGCAATATTGTGGTTCTGGGAGGTGGCGGCATCCCGAGCGGTTCCACTTTGTTACGCACATATTATGCGGCGCAATATGGGAAGAACCTGACGGGCACAACTTTCGTGGTCTCGCTGCCGGCCGACGGCAATCCAGAAACGAGTAGTGTGGGACGAATGCAGGATGAGCTGGTATTGCGGGGAGTCCCTTCGTCGGCGATCCGCATGGAATATCGCGGGTTAAACACCCACGAGCAGGCGGTCAACGTTCAACGCCTGCTCGGTCCCGAAGCGCTTGGCCAGCCGATCTTGATCGTCACTTCGGGATACCACATGCGGCGGGCGGTCTCGTGTTTCCGCAAACTGGGATTCACCAAGGTCTCGGGCCTGTTGGCTTCCGATATTGGGGCGGAAGCGGAGATTGGCCCCTGGGGCTGGTTGCGTTACGGGGTGTGGTCGCATCTGGAGCGGGAGATTCGCATTTCCAGGGAGTTGGCGGCCCTGGCGACGTACAGACTTGAAGGCTGGATTTAGCAACGTGCGAGAAGGAATCTATCTGGCTCTCTTTTGTGTGGGCGCTTGTCTGGTCACAAATGACGTCTCGGCCGGGCAAGAACACGCCGCCGTCACCAAACCGATATTGTTCAATACACCCGAGGCGGATGCGATCCTTGGGACGCTGCAGATTTTTCCGTCGGACAACGCCTGGAACCAAATCGTTTCCGCGTGGCCGCTTCACCCCAATTCGCGGAACATTGTCGCGTCGATTGGGAACGACAAACCGCTGCGGTACAACCCCGACATGGGATTCATCCTCGTGCCGCCAGACCAGAAGCGGGTCGCGGTCAGGATCACAGATTACGCGGCGGAGTCGGACAAGGGGCCCTACCCGATTCCCGACCAACTGCCGATTGAGGGGTGGCCCGCCTGGTTCCATCGCGATTCCGAACATCCGAACGCCACGCTGGAAGAAGTGCAGCGTGACCAACTCAATCTCGGCGGTGACCGCCATGCCATCGTCGTTGATCCCGTCAATCGTATGCTCTACGAATTCTACGGAATGCGCCGGACCAACAACGGCTGGCAGGCGGCGCAGACTTCTATCTTCGATCTAAAAACCAACAAACTGCGACCGGCCGGCTGGACTTCGGCGGATGCGGCCGGGCTACCCATTTTCCCCGCGGTCGTGCGGTATGATGAGTTGCAACGCGGGCGAATCGACCATACATTGCGGGTAACGGTGCGCAGAACGCGAAACGATTTCGTCGCCCCCGCCACGCATTACGCCAGCAAGCTGACGGACGACAATCTCCCGCGCATGGGCGAGCGGTTGCGGTTGCGACAGGGCTTCGATGTCTCGGGGTTCTCGCCGGAAGCACGCGCGATCCTGGTGGCGCTGAAGTGCCGCGGCATGTTCGTCGCGGACAATGGCATCGAATGGGCGATTTCGGTTGCCCCGGACGAACGCATCCCCGTGCTTCACGAGGAATTGCGCCGGGTGAAAGGATCGGACTTTGAGGTCGTCGTTGAGCCGTAGTTTTTTTGTGTTTGATATATTCCTATATTAGCATATATTGGTGGCGTGGCACGGCTGGCGACGACTTCGGATGTGTTCAATGCGGTGGCGGAACCACAGCGGCGGCGGATCCTCAATTTGCTTACGCGCGGGGAACGGCCGGTGAACTTCATTGCCGTCTCGTTGCGCTACAAACAGCCGCAGGTCTCCAAACACTTGCGCGTCCTGCGAGAGGTGGGACTCGTCAGCGTGCGCGGGGCCGGACAACAACGGCTGTACAAACTCAACGGCAAGCGATTGAAGCCTATCCACGATTGGGCCAAGACATTCGAGACTTTCTGGAACGAAAGCTTCGATCGCCTGGATGATTACCTGAACAGATTGCAAGCAAAGGAGAAGTCGCATGAGCGAAAAGAATAACCCTACGGCGGAATCATCGACACAGGAGTTCGTCATCACGCGGATCTTCGATGCGCCGCGCGAGCTGGTGTGGAAGGCCTGGACGGAGCGCGAGCGACTGATGGAATGGTTTGGGCCAAAAGGTTTCACGATGTCCACCGCCAAAATGGATTTTCGTCCGGGCGGAAGTTTTCACTATTGCCTGCGATCCCCTGATGGCAAAGAGATGTGGGGCAAGTTTGTCTATCGCGAGATCGTCGCACCGGAGCGAATTGTTTTGGTCAATTCGTTCTCGGATGCGGCGGGTGGCTTGACCCGACATCCCATGAGTCCGACCTGGCCGTTGGAAATGCTCTCCACGACGACCTTCGTTGAGCGAGGAGGCAAGACGACGCTCACCATAAAATGGAAGCCACTGAACCCGACGGAAGAGGAACGCAAGACCTTCGACAGGGCACATGGCGGCATGACGCAGGGTTGGACGGGCACCTTTGAACAGCTTGCCGAATACCTGGCAAAAGGATAAAACATCGAAACATGAAAATCGCAATCATCATTGTCCGCATTTTGATGGGGCTGATGTTCCTGTTTGCTTCCATCGTCGTCCTTTTCAACCTCATGCCGCACCCGGAAATGAAGGGCAATGCCAAGCTATTCATGGACGGCATCATGGCGACGGGTTATTTCATGACGCTGCTGAAGGTCACCGAGCTGGTTTGCGGCGTCGCCTTTGTGGCGGGCCGCTTTGTTCCGCTGGCCACCGTGGTAATTTTTCCCATCACCTTGAACATCCTGCTTTACCACGCGTTTGTGGCCCCGGAAGGCCTGCCCGTGGCGATACCGTTGATGCTGGCGAATTTATTTCTGGCCTATGCCTGCCGGAAAAACTACAAAACGTTGCTGGCCGCAAGAATTGCCTGAACATTTCGGGAGCAACCCAAAACCAAGCCGGAGAAGAGTCACTATGCTCATAAACATACTCATTGGCGTTGCCGTACTCATTGTTGTGTTTATCATCGTTGTAGCCACGCGGCCCGACAGCTTTCGTGTTACGCGGTCAACCGTCGTCTCCGCCCCCGCGGCGGTCGTGTTTGCGCAGGTGAATGATCTCCACAAGTGGGAGGCATGGAACCCATGGGGAAAGCTCGATCCCGCATGTAAAATGACGTACGAGGGCCCGCCGGTGGGAACCGGGGCCGGTTATACCTGGGCCGGCAATAACAAGGTCGGCGAAGGGCACATGACCATCACGGAGAGCTGTCCGAATGAACTCATTCGGTTCAACCTTGAATTCCTAAAGCCCTTCAAGGCCAACAACACTGCGGAGTTCACCTTCAAACCTGACGGTAATCAAACCACCGTGGCTTGGAGCATGGCTGGTAAAAGGAATTTCGTGTTCAAAGCGTTTGGACTGTTTGTGGACTGCGACAAAATGGTCGGACGCGATTTTGAAAAAGGCCTTGCGGACCTGAAATCGGTGGCGGAAGCCCTTAAACGGAAGTAGCCGCGCGTCGGGAATTACCGGTAACACCCTACCGACCTGTCCAAAGAGAAGCGCTGATGCCCCCGCTTGAGGACATCAGCGCTTTCGATTTCGATTCTGTCGTTTACGGCACCAGCACGCGAACACGGTAGTATCGGGCCGGCGTGTTGGTCGCCCCGCCCGGATCCACCATGTTGGCCAACGTCCCGAGCCCAATCCCACCGCTCAGGATGTTGGTCTGGCCAGTACTGGCAAAGTTGTTACTGTTGTAGTTGCCGCCCGTGCCCGCGGTGAACTCCAGCACGTTGGTGCGACTCACCAAGGGTGGCGTGCGACTGCTGTCGCCACTGGCACCCAGGTAATCCACCCGGACGTCAGTACCACCGTTCGTGTTGGAGACGCTGGTGATATGGACGTATGCCGAGGCATTGGTGGGATTGAATCCCGCCAGGAATTGATTGGTGTTGCTCATTCCCTTGCCAAACGGATCGGCACCCGGCCCGCTAAACGACGGTGTACCCAGTTCGGCAATCGTGAAGTACTGGTTCTGCCACGCGGTAAACGGATCGGACGGCGGTGGCGAATTGGTGTTTACGAGCCAGTTGTAAACGGCTGTATAGTTTGTTGACATGGCCATTCTGTATATCAACATGCCCGGCTGATCGTTACCGGAACAGAAATTGTCGATGTCGATAGCCCCGACTCCCGTATTACCGGGGCCAGAAAAGCTGGTTATTCCGGCCACATCGAGTCCGTCATGCGCGTCATAGCCCATGGTGAACAGACTGTTGGTGGTGCCGTTTGGCGGGTTGACAAATACCCAGCAGTTGGAATTGACAATGTCACCCACGATAATCACGTTATACTTCGTGCCGTAGGTGCGTGGGGTTGTGCCGTGGTAGAAGCTATCGAAGCCGTTGACGTGGGTGTTCCATACGTAGGTTCCGGGCACGTTTGTGTAATTATTCACTGCGGTCCGGGCCTCGTTGTGAGTGACATCATTTCCGGTCCCCACATTGGGGAGAAGGGTGAAGTCCCAGGTGTTGGGGAGAGCTGGCGCACTGGTGACAACGATCGACATACCCAAATAGGCGAATTGCCCGATATTGGTAACGGGCGAGGAGGCGATGTTCTTGGCGGGTTCCTGTTCTGTCGCACCACCTCCGCAGCCAGGATGCTGCCCACCTGCAAGCGCGAGCACGCTATTGGCGATCTGATAGGGGTTATCTTCCAAGCCGGGGGTCGGGTTGAACCAATTATTCTGCCCGACGACATCACCAGGAGCGTATGTGCTGAAATCGTCGAAGAACCCGAATCCGACCTGAAGCGTGATCGTACGCGTGGGGAGTGCAGCGTTGGCGGCGACGTTGGTGATTGTGAGCGTGTCCTGATAGGTACCGATCGGCAGAGTATTGGCAGTGGCGTTGATTGTTACGGTGATGTTCGTTACCGCAAGGCCGGCCAAGCTGCCGTTCGTCGCGCTCAGAGTGTTCCAACCGGCTGATGTGCTTGCGGTCCAGCTTTTCGCCGCGGGGGTCGCATTGGACAGTGTGTAGACATAGCTGGATGGAGCAAACGGCCCGCCGGCTTCACCCACTGACAAATAGTTGGAAGTTGGCGTAATAAAGAACGCGAAGTCGTCTAGCGTGGCTGTGGGTGAGGCTACGACCGTCCCGCCCGCGCCGCCGGTATGAAAGAGCACTTTATCCGTGTAAGTGAAACCACCAGCATCCGAGTTGGCGGTTCCGTTGGGAGCCAAGGTGACAATCGTGACGGCACCGGGAGCGACCGTACCGCTCGATGGGGTGGCCGTGACCCAAACACCCCCACTTTGCGGCACAATCGTTATGGTAAAATTCGTGCTCGTGCTGCCAAGATTGGCGACTGTGAAGACGTTGTTGTTTGAGGAGAAGGGACCGCCCTGGGCACCTGCGAAGTACGGACCGAATGGCGGGCCGACCGAGATCACACCCGGACCGGCGCTGATCGTGCCCGCATCGCCCCCCTGTGGCGCAAACGCGATCCCACGCGTATTGATGCGGTTGGCATTGACGCCCGGAGGTCCCAACGGTTCGGCGTATGCGTTTGCATCGCCGGGGAGACCGATATCGCCCGTGTTGGATTGAGGCGAGCCAGCGAACCCGCTCACGTCATTGTAGGGGTACAACTGGTTGATCGCGAGGGTCCCGCCACCTTCCGTGATATAGAGAGTGACGTTCGTTCCGTTTTTCACTCCGGTCACACTGGTTGCTCCCTGCGCGTAAACGTAGCCAAAGTTTACCCAGGCGTTGCTGGCCGGTATGTAGCAGTATTTCAAAACGCCGCCGGCTTTTCCCAGCGGCTCACCCGGAGCGTTGGTGGTACTGTCAGCAACATAGAGAGTGTCCGGAGTGACCCCCCCGTTCGTACCGCTCAGATTGAACATGGTGAACCCAAAGGGGCTGCCGATGGCCGGCGAACTGGTAGTGGTATTGCCCAATACCCCGGCAAGGAACAAGAAATTAGAATTCACAAAGGAGGTCGGCAATGAACCGCCGAACGGGTTGACTGCCAGACTGGTGTTGGTCGGGGCACCAAGGACATGGTTGGCGGAATAGTAGAGGGTCTTGTTGAAAATGCCGAAGACCCGGCTGTTGAACTTTGATACTGTCTCGACCTGCGTCGAAAGCATCGATCCCTGCGTCGTATATTTGCCGCCCGTCGCGTTCCCCTCGCCCACATGCCAGATGTTGGTGCCGTCGAGGCTCACCGCGCTCTGGACGTCGTTGCCATCTTCGTTGGCGTCGATCAGGGTTGTCGACGTGTAGATATGGCCATTCCCATCCACCAACCCCACGACGCGGGCCACCTGGCCCACCAGTCCCGTGGTGGTCGTGGCGTCGAGGGCCTGGTTGGTGACTTGTCCGACGGTCGCCGCGAACCCGCCCAAAGCAAGGAACCGTCCGTCCGTCGAGAGGCTCAACGCGCCATCGGGCCTTGCCGAGGCCTCCATGATGAACGGGCCATGGCGACCGACCCAGTTGGTCGGCATCTGAATCGATTGGACCGGGGTGGGCGCCGTAAACCCGCCCGCATTCGCCCAGATACTGTTGGTCGTATACTCATCCAGGAAGACCGTGTTGCCGATATTGGTGATGACCTGCGTTCCATCGCCGACGCGGACGATCACGATATTGCCCGCTCCAAACGGGGCCGCGACTGCGTTCATCCCCAGCGCCACTGCCGCCAGCACTACAACCAGCCCGAAGGTTTTTTTCATTCTCATTTCCCTCATTCTTTCCCTACGGTCGCTGCCTCTGTCGTTTCTGAAAGGTCTCGTTCTTTTGTAACGCTCTCAACTCACAT
Organism: Verrucomicrobiia bacterium; assembly: GCA_035577545.1. Taxonomy (NCBI): domain Bacteria; kingdom Pseudomonadati; phylum Verrucomicrobiota; class Verrucomicrobiia; species Verrucomicrobiia bacterium. The sequence continues at coordinate 5,828 of DATLVI010000005.1, read as the reverse complement.
TGCCAAACTGCAGGGGACATTGAGCCTTATCCCGGGGTAATCCGTATCAATTAGCAGACGTGTTCGCGTAGGGGAAGGGCCACCAGTGATACGGTATGCCGTTTTTCCAGTCACCGCCGGCTCCGCTGTTATCCCACTGGATATTGCTAAGCGGCGTGGGGCAGAGCGTGTTGCCCTGCCTGCAGAAGTTGCGCAACTCGATCCATTCCACGTGTCCATCAGCCAGAACGAAGTTCGAGCCGCCGGAGTGACGGTTCACGAGGTCGTACTGACCATTGGTTTCTGGAAACGCATCTTCCACTTCCTCGCAAAAGACGATCGTGGTGGAAGGCGCCTGCATTCGGTCGCGACGAAATCCAATAGCGGTATTGCCTTCCATGTGCAAGCACGTACTCAGCGAGTAATAGAAAATGGCATTGTTTGGGTCCATGGTCGGGCTTTTATTGACCGCGCTGGGACAGACGAAGATGCTATGGCCGGTGCGCGGCGTGGGCGGGGTGTTGGCGGCATACAGCTGGCACAAAGTCTTGGCCTGGACGTACGGTGTGAGAACATTGAACCAAGCGTTGCTGTTGGCCACCACGCAGGGTGGACTGCTGAACATGCCGTCGTAGGGATAGTACTCGGCCCAATCGTCGTTGTACATGTTCAGCGCCAATGCCCACTGGTGCATGTTGCTGACACAAACCGCGGCATAGCCTTTTTCACGGGCTTTGTTCAGAGCGGGCAACAACATTGCCGCCAGAATGCCGATGATGGCAATGACCACCAGCAGCTCGATCAACGTGAATGCTGACCTCGCCTGCCTCCGCCAGGGCTTCGGCTGGCAAGCCAGCAACTCGATGAGGGTGAAGGCGCGCCTGGACCTGACTGGAAGAGAAACCGAAGTCACCTTGTGCATTGCAAGCTCTCCTTTAATTTCGCCATATAGCTTATCTGGCAACTCGACCGCTTGCACAACCTAAAAATTAGCCGAGGGTTGGGCCTTGCCGCGCCGACGCGCGGCAAGGCCCGCCAAATACAATTACCATCAACGGCTTCAAGGCCATGATTTCCTGGCGCGCGTCACAGCCAGTACCACCAGCCGGTTCGCGCGCCGAGCGGCCACCCTTACGAGCGGCGGCGACGACGCATGGCGATCAACCCTGCCGTGCCCAAACCGACCAATGCGACTGAAGAAGGCTCGGGAACCGCGACAAGCGACAGCGGCGTGAATTCCAAGGGTCCACCCGTATTATAGGAGACAAACCCCTTCATGTTATACACGTTCCCCGCCCCGATCGGCGTGCCCGCCAGCTGGTCGGCTGCGGAATACGACGTGACCCAGTCAAACATGGTCATGCTGCCAGTGTTGTCGGTCATTGTGTAGGTCTCCTGGGCAATCGTCGGAGCGACACCGCCGACATAGCCCGGCAACGCAGTGAGGCCATTGCTCGGCGAGCTGATCGTTACGTTATCAACTTCCAGGTAGTAGCCCGCGATGTTCAGGAAATTACTGGGGGCGGAACCCGTCGCGGCAATCTGGCTAACGTTGAACACGGGCCGTGGAGCCAGTGCATTTCCAGTCGACACGGTGTTGAAGTAATGATTGGAGGCCGGAACCGAGCTTAAGGAAATCTCCGGAATCTGGTGGAACGGACCCCACGAGCCGGCAAGGTTCAGTTTATCGCCGACGTTCACGTTTGTGCTGGTTGCGTTGCTAGCAACGAAGAGGTTCGACAGCGTGGCTGCTGTGAGGAACATATCCAGCGACCCGGTTGAATCCTCCGCGAATACCGACCAACTGCTGTACGCATGGCCACCAAGCGTGATGGGCATCGACCCGACTTCGGTGACAACGGGATAATCACCGGACGTGTTGTCATACTGGACGTAGGCTGTCGTTGGGTAAAACTGCTCGATGTCGCTTGCGTCATCGGCCATAACTTTCGTTCCGACCAAAGCCACCGCGCCAACAATGGTGCTCGCCAACAGAACACGACTCCTCCAAGTCCCGGCTACTGTCTTGTGAATTGCTCTCATGAGATCCCCTCACCTTTTTTGATTTTTTTGGAACCTTGAAATGGTGGGCCGGCCTCCTCTGCATGGTAACAAGGAATGCCGTTGCGCGACCACTCGCCGTTCCGTTCCCTATTCTCCAACTCGCTAGTTGCGATGCTATACAAGTGGCGGCTAAAAAGTCAATCAAATGTCAAGCATAATGCATTACATTTCGGTAATGTTGCTGTTACGTCCGTGTGACTTGATCACTTTTTTAGTCCGCTTTGCTCCCCTCGCAAGAGAGCAAATGACCTGTCGAAGACCGTACAACTTACCACCCTGTCAACAACGACCCCTAAACCCGGTCTCCAAACCTCGACTTGATTTGGTGTGTACCATCCTACGTGCCAAGTGGCCGCATCTTCTCCGGCGATATTCCGCATCGCTCGTGGTCACAATCGCTTCTGGAAGATGAGGAGTTTATTTCTTTGGACTGAAACAAGCGGAAGCTGGGCAGGATTAGACATTGTGGAAAAACCGCTACACTTGTCGTGTGCCAGAAAGACTGGTGCGACGAACGCATCACGCCCGTTCGACAGCAGTAGGTTGCCCTGGTTGGGCAAACATTTCTACAAGACACGCGATTATGTGGGACTGACCTTCAATGTTTCTGGGTCAACGCCGCGCCCTGGAGTTTTTGTGCTTTGAGGCTGTTGCTCTGCAAGGTAGCCAATGCGGCCAACTGTTGCGGGGTTAGAAAACCGGCGGCCTGATCCAAAATGCGCTGGTTGGTCTCGGTCACCTGTTTCAGGTATTTGTCGATATCGTCTTGTGAGCCGAAGAAAGCGGCGTCCAGTTCGCCATTGATACCGTGCGTGGTCGTGTAGGGTTCGGCCTTGACGATGTCGATCAGGCGGGCGTTTTGATCCTCGGTCAGCGGGCTATTGCCTAATTGATCGTTCAACATCTTGATGGTGGTTCGGGCGGGCACTTCCTGGTTGAACTCGTTATAGCGCGCGTAACCCGTCGGGCCCAACAGGGATTGCAATTGATCGTTGTTCTCGTCATAGGCCTTGGCCATGGCCTGCGGCATTGCCGCAGGGTCGGCGTTTCCCGACACCAGCTTCGAACCCATGTCGGAAGCTTTCAACCATTTATCGCCGACCAATTGAGTAAATTTTTCCACGTCATCCGGCGAGAGGGCCAGCTCTGTGAACAAGGGAGCGTATCGTTCCTTGATCATCTTCAACTGCACCTGATGAATGTAGTCTTTCATCTTCGGATCGCTCATCATGCGGGTCAGGCCAGCCGCAGAAGAATTGGCTTCACTTCCGTTCGATGAAGAGGGCTGTGAAAGCATTCCAGCTTCGCCCGCTGATCCAGAAGACCCGGAAAGCCCGGTCATCTTTTGACCGGACTTCCATTGTTCGTTTTCTCCCTGGACGGCTGCCAATTGTTTTTTTGCGTTGTCACGCTCGCGCTGCAACTGCTGGAGTTGTTCCGTCAGCGGCGCTTGCTGTTGTTGCAAGGTTTGAATCTGTTCCTGGAACGTTTGGACCTGCTCGCGCAGGGTCGAAGCCTGGTGGGCTTCGTAGAATCCCGCGCCGGCAGTGACGGCGATGGTGGCGACGATCAGGGTTTTTTGCAGTGTGGTCATAGCAATGGCCTTGGTGACGGTTGCGGTCGTTGTGGTGGTGGTAACGGCGGCGGCGGTTCCGGCAATTGCCGCGGCGGATGAAATCGCGGCGGCCAGCCCGGCCGGGGCGGCTTGGACGGCGTTGGCGGAGATCACAACGATGAGGCCGCTCGCGCCGACGGTGACGCCGCGTTTGGCGAAGAATTCGCGGAGGCGTTCGACGGCGCGGCTGACGCGTTTTTGCGCGGCATCGTCGGAGGTGCCAAGCGTCTCGCCGACTTCGCGCAGGGATTTGTTCTCGAAGTAGCGAAGGACGATGGCGCTACGGTCCGTCTCCTCCAGCGTGTCCATCCCCTCGTCCAGCAGACCCTCAATGAGCGACCAGTCGGAAGGCATTGAGTCCATGGCAGCGATCTCCATTGCTTTCTGTTCCCGAGCCTGACGTCGTGATTCCCCACGCACGACATCGATCGCGGTCCGGTACGCGACACTGTGCAGCCAGGCGCCTAGAACGGTGTCGGGCCTCAACTTGTCGGCATTTCGCGCCAGATCCGTGAAGACCGATTGGGACACTTCTTCGGCCAGGTGCGGCGATTGCACGCGGCGCAGCGCCACGGAATACACCAGATTCACATGGCGGCTGACCAACGCGGCAAAGGCTTCTTGCGAATGCCGTTCGGCGTACTGGCGCAACAAATCGTGGTCGTTTGTTTCCATCTTTGTTGATTATATCGCCACAGCTGGTGGGAATCCGACAGGATTTGTGCAAACGCCCAGATATGGCGGAGGCGGCAGAAGCGGCTCGTTTTTCCTGTCACCTTTTCGTAGGATGGGCGTCGTATCCGGTGACATGAGAACCATTGCAGCAACCGAACCACTGGATGATGTGCGACTGGTCCAACTCTCGCGAGAGGGCGACCGCGAGGCGTTCGGGCGGATCGTGGAGCGGTACCAGTCGCTCATCTGCGCATTGACGTACAGTGCTTGCGGTAACTTCCAGGCCAGTGAAGACCTCGCGCAGGTGACTTTCATCACGGCGTGGTGCCAACTACGCCAACTCCGCGAGCCTTCGAAGCTCAAGTCGTGGTTGTGCAGCATCGCGCGTAACGCCACGCTTGATTCTTTCCGCAAACAGCGGCGGACTCCCACGGCGAATGCCGAAGCGCTGGATTCGGGCGTTGAAATCTCTGCGGACGCGCCCACACCGAGCGACCACGTCATCAGCAAAGAAGAGGAAGCAATTCTGTGGCGTTCGCTGGGTGAATTGCCGACGACGTACCGCGAGCCGTTGGTGCTGTTCTACCGCCAGCAACAATCCATTGCGGAGGTCGCCGACGCGCTGGAGTTGAGTGAGGACGCGGTGAAACAACGGCTGTCGCGCGGGCGGACGATGTTGACGGAAAAGGTCACGGCATTCGTGGAAGGCGCGCTGCGGCAGACGACTCCCGGCCGGGGGTTCACGCTCGGTGTGTTGGCAGCGCTACCGGTGATGGCGACTTCGACCAAAGCGGCGGTCGTGGGAGCGACAGCGGTCGGAGGGGCAGCGAAAGCCGCCGCGTCCATTGGTATCGCGGGTGCGATTCTCGGGCCGATCATTGGGATTCTTGGAGGCTGGTTCGGCGCGAAGATGAGCATCGAGAACACGCAGTCCGCGCGCGAGCGGCAGTTCATGATCAAGGTGGTATGGAACACCCTGGCGCTGGTGGGGGTGTTCTGCCTGATCCTCTTCGCGGACATATTGCTGACCCACTTTTGGTGGAAGACCCGTCCACTGTTGGTCGTCGTTGCGTTTGTTGGGACGCTGCTTGGTTATTGCGCCGCGCTCATGGTGCTCATCTTTTGGGGCAATCGCAACCAGCAACGCATTCGGCGGGAGGAAGCGGCGAAGCTGCCGCCCGGGACACTGCCGGCTGGCTTGCGGTGGTCCTGGCCGTGGAGTGTGTCCTACCAACCGCTGGAGTATCGGAGCCGTTGGACGTTCCTGGGACTTCCGCTCATTCATGTCCGGTTATTTTGCCGGCAAAACGGCAAGATCCTCCCCGCCCAAGGCTGGATCGCGGTGGGCGATATCGCATACGGCGGGCTGTTCGCCATTGGCTGCATGTGGGCGGTGGCTCCCATCAGCTTTGGCGGCGGATTCGCTGTGGGAGGATTGGCGTTGGGCGGTGGATTCGCGGTGGGACTGCTGTCGCTTGGCGGAGGAATCAGCCTG